>JBBRXH010000036.1:0-11535 GCA_038248565.1 Peptostreptococcales bacterium
GGATGTATCTGCTGGAGACTATATTAAAATAAGCCGTTTGAGTCATTAATTCACCATACTTTTGTTTGAGTGCCTGTTCCAGCATAACCCGATCTTGGGCAAGCAATTCATAATTTTTCGTATCCGTTACGGTATAATAAGTTTTTAAAAACTTCTCCGCAATCACTTTGCTGCCATTTGAAGCCAGTATCGCATAAGTGGAGAGGCCAACGATTATAATCAGTATTGCCCCCGCCATTAGAATTTTTTTATATTTCATACCGTACCCCCAATTTATCTCATCGTTAAACCGTTTCAATTATTCCAGGAAGTATAATTCAATGTGTAATAATTTTAAATCATCTTCTCTAAGTCTAACATACATCCGAAAATTTTATCTCCCCTCCAGAAATTTTATTCGCCTAATGCTTATTAATTGAAAACAGAAAAATGCAGATTTAAAAAAGAGTTTAAGCATTTAGGGAGAACGCTATCGTCACGATTCAATTAATGATAAAGGATACGATCTTTGATGAGAAAACCATCTCCTGAACTTTGTAAAAGGGCATAGCTATTAGCGAATAAACCATTTGCGACATACCATAAAGGCGAAGCCGCGTCGCGTCTGGTTTAGGAGCTAATAGCTATGCCCTGATGCACGTAGAGCTGGATTTTCGATTAAAGAATCGGATCTTTAATTATTAATATATTCGGCGAACTAAAATTTAGCGCTTGCGCCTGAACCCGCCGCCCTTTACATGTATCCTGGTCAGAGCCTTCTCGATGGCCACTTTTGCCAGGCGAATTTCAAGGTCATCCTTCTGCGAAGCAACTAAGCTGCTCTCTGCTCTTTCCTTAGCCTTGATGGCCCTGTTTTCGTCTATTTCCTCAGGCCATTCGGCAGAATCTGTAAAGATGACGATGGTTTTTTGTACGTCGATATAACCACCGGATATGGCGGCAATTTTATACTCTTTGGATCCTTTTTCCTGAATCCAAAGTTCTCCAGTCGATAAAAGCTTGCAGGCCCAAGCATGATTGGCCATAAAGCCCTCATCGCCGTTTAGGGTCCGAACAATGACCAGTTCGACCTCTCCGTCATAAAATAGTCTTTCCGGAGTTATGATTTCCAATCTAAAACTGTTTGCCATGTGATCACCCGCCTATAGTTTGCAACTTTGCGCCGCTTCATCTTCCTTCTTCTTTTCGTCGATCTTAACCTGAGCTTCTGCTTTGCTGTCTTTGAATCTCTCCACGACCTCATCGATACCGCCTGCAAACAGGAACATGGATTCAGGTATTTCATCATGCTCGCCATCGAGAATTTCCCTAAAGCCTCTGATCGTCTCGCTAAGCGGAATATATTTTCCAGGTGTTCCTGTAAATTGTTCAGCTACGTGGAAGGGCTGGGATAAGAATCTCTGGATTTTTCTGGCTCTATAAACCACCAGTTTGTCCTCATCACTCAGTTCATCCATACCGAGTATGGCGATGATATCCTGAAGCTCCTTATAGCGCTGGAGAACTTCCTGGACTCCTCTGGCTACGTTATAATGCTCTTCTCCGACTATGAGCGGATCCATGATTCTTGATGTGGAATCCAAAGGATCCACAGCGGGATAAATACCCAATTCTGTGATAGCTCTGGATAATACAGTAGTAGCGTCAAGATGGGCGAAAGCCGTTGCCGGCGCAGGGTCTGTCAAGTCATCGGCAGGTACGTAAATCGCCTGTACCGATGTAATTGATCCTTTTTTGGTAGATGTAATTCTCTCCTGAAGGGCTCCCATTTCAGTGGCAAGGGTAGGCTGATAGCCAACGGCACTGGGTACGCGTCCTAAGAGGGCGGATACTTCCGAGCCCGCCTGGGTGAACCTGAAGATATTGTCTATGAACAGCAAAACGTCCTGGTTTGCTTCGTCTCTGAAATATTCAGCCATGGTTAGCGCCGTTAATCCAACACGCATTCTGGCGCCTGGAGGCTCATTCATCTGCCCGAATACCATGGCAGTTTTTTCTATAACACCGGACTCGATCATTTCATAATAAAGATCGTTTCCTTCTCTGGTTCGTTCGCCTACGCCGGCGAATACCGAAATTCCACCGTGCTCTTTTGCAATATTGTTGATCAGCTCCTGGATCAGTACGGTTTTCCCGACTCCTGCTCCACCAAAAAGTCCGACTTTTCCGCCTCTCGTATAGGGCGCGATCAAGTCTACTACTTTAATGCCGGTTTCAAAAATCTGAGTTGTGGTTTCCTGTTCTTCAAAGCTGGGGGATTCTCTATGGATCGGCATCGTTTTCGTTGCAGCGCAGGGTCCCTTTTCGTCGATGGTTTCGCCGATAACATTGAAAAGTCTGCCTAAAACCTCAGGACCGACAGGAACGCTGATAGGATTTCCCGTATCCAGAGCTTCCATGCCTCTTGTCAATCCATCTGTTGAAGACAGGGCAACGCAGCGAACAACATCGTCACCGATATGCTGAGCCACTTCGACAACAATCCTTCTGTCCTTATACATGATTTCAATAGCATTGAGCAGCTCTGGCATGTTTTCGGGACTGAATTTGACATCGACGACAGGTCCTATGATTTGATGGATTAATCCTTTATTATTTGCCAAGTTTTTCACTTCCTTTCTATTTTAAAGCCTCTGATCCGCCTACGATTTCGGATATTTCCTGGGTAATCGCAGACTGTCTTGCC
Source organism: Peptostreptococcales bacterium (assembly GCA_038248565.1). Taxonomy (GTDB): domain Bacteria; phylum Bacillota; class Clostridia; order Peptostreptococcales; family Anaerovoracaceae; genus JBBRXH01. The sequence goes on from JBBRXH010000036.1 coordinate 2,687, forward strand.
CGGTTAAAATTCAGGGTCAAATCCGCAATCATATCTCTGGCATTGTCTGTGGCGCTATCCATGGCCATACGTCTTGCTGCGTGCTCACAGGTGGCCGATTCGACAATCGCGCGATAAATCATAATTTCCACATATTTCGGAACCAAATAGTTGAAAACCTCTTCGACGGATGGTTCGTATTCCACCTGTTTTGCGAGTTTTAAAACCTTGGGGTCTTTTTTTATAGAAAAGGGAAGCAGTGTGATGGTTTTGACCTTCTGCTCCATGGAACTGACAAAGGAGGTGTAAACCAAAACAACTTCATCAATTTCCTTTTTGTCATACATTTCGATTATGGGTTTGCTGATCTCATGGGTCTCTATAAACGCTATATTTTCTGGAGGCAGCATGTAGGCCTCTTCAATTCGGTACCCCTTCTTTGCGAAGAAATCCCTTCCCTTAGTGCCGACAGCTACGATGACCGGCTCCTCAGGATGGCAGGCAATCATATTTGAGGCCTCTTTAATAACGTTGGCATTAAAGCTGCCGCATAAGCCTCTGCAACTGGTTATAACAATATAGCAGCTATTCTTTATTTCTCTGTTGCCTTCAAGATAATCGGCAGGCACCTCTGCCGTGTTATTAAAGATTTCTTCAATGGATTCCGTGACAAATCCAAAGTACTGATTTGTCTTTTCAAAGATGGCTTTTGCCCTCCTGAGTTTGGCAGCGGAAACCAGCTTCATGGCATTGGTAATATGCTCCGTGCTTTTTACGCTCTTTATTCGTCTTTTAATTTCTCTTATTCCATTGGCTGCCATTTATTCTCGACCTCTCTATTGCTGATTCTTGAAGATAAGCTTAAATTCTTCCAGTGCCGCTTTAAGCTGAGTCTCCAAAGCTGAGTCTATATTTCCCGAAGCTTTTATAGCCTTGCCGATCTCTGAATGATGATGATCCATAAATTCAAACATTTGCTTTTCAAATTTTCTGATATCCTCTACAGCAATATCAACCAGATATTTATTGGTGGCAGCGAAAATAATCATGACCTGATGCTCAACCTTGACAGGAGCATATTGGCCCTGCTTCAGCATTTCCATAAGTCTCGCGCCATGCTCAAGCCTGCTTCTTGTGTCTTTATCAAGATCCGATCCAAATTGTGAAAAAGCTGCCAATTCTCTGTACTGAGCAAGCTCAAGTCTCACTTTTCCCGAAACCTTTTTCATCGCCTTGATCTGAGCTGAGCCGCCGACCCTGGATACGGATATCCCTGAGTTGACCGCCGGCCTTTGACCTGAATAGAAAAGTTCTCCTTCCAGGAATATCTGACCATCTGTGATGGATATAACGTTAGTCGGGATATAGGCGGAGACGTCTCCGGCCTGAGTTTCTATGATGGGAAGGGCTGTAATAGAGCCGCCCCCCAAGGCATCTGAAAGCTTAGCCGCTCTTTCCAGCAGTCTGCTATGCAGATAAAATACATCTCCCGGATAAGCTTCGCGACCTGGTGGTCTCCTAAGTAAAAGGGACATGGCTCTGTAAGCCACCGCATGTTTGGACAGGTCGTCATAAATAATCAGGACATCCTTGCCCTGGGACATAAATTCTTCGGCCATAGCGCAGCCTGCATAAGGTGCAATATATTGCAGCGGTGCAACTTCGCTCGCTGAAGCTGAAACGACTATAGTATAAGCCATGGCGCCTTTTTCTTCCAGGACCTGAACGATTTGAGCTACGGTAGATTTCTTCTGACCTATGGCGACATAGATACAAATGACATTTTCTTCGCTTTGATTCAGGATAGTGTCTATAGCTATGGCTGTTTTCCCAGTTTGCCTGTCCCCTATGATCAGTTCCCTCTGGCCTCTGCCGATGGGGATCATAGAGTCAATGGCTTTTATGCCTGTCTGTAGAGGCTGGTTAACTGATTTTCTCTGCAGAACACCGGGCGCAAGGTTTTCGACGGGCCTGAATTTAGTCGTCTTAATAACGCCGCGTCCATCGATGGCCTGGTCGAGAGCGTTAACAACTCTGCCGATCAGCGCGTCTCCGACGGGCACTTCTACAACTCTGCCTGTAGGCTTAACGATATCGCCTTCTTTGATTTCAGAGTCGATACCCATAATAACTGCACCGACGTTGTCCTCTTCAAGGTTAAGTGCCATACCGAAGACTTCTCCCGGAAACTCCAGCAGCTCTCCTGCCATGCAATTACTTAACCCATAAATTCTGGCAATGCCGTCTCCGACCTGCAGTACGGTGCCAAAATCAGATATCTGCACTTCATTAGTATATCTTTGAATCTGCGCCTTTATGACTGCGCTTATTTCTTCGGGTTTTAAATTCATTTGCATCACCTTCTAATTATAAATTCTATATAATAACATTTTAAACAGCCAATTGGCCGAGGCTTTCTTTCAGGTTCTGAAGCCTTTTTTGAAGGCTGGCGTCGATGATTTTGCCTTCGATCAGTATTTTAACTCCGCCAATTATGCCTTGGTCTATCTCGTTTTTAAGTTTTATGGTCTTTCTCAGCAGCTTTCCGGTTTCACCTTCAAATGCGCTGATTTCTTCAGGGGTTAAAGGTTCGACGGAAAGGATGATGCCAGAAGAGATGTTCTGGCTGGCATCCAGCTTTTTTTTGTAAAACTTTGCGATTTCCATGATATTCTTGCTTCTCTTTTTATCGATCAGGACAAAGATGAAATTCAAAAGCTCCTGATTGATTTGGCTTTCGAAGCAGTCTCTTACGACTTGCTTTTTAACATCCTTTGGAATCGTAGGCATAGTCAGGAACTCAAAAAATAAGGGTTCCTCCTTGAAGCTACGGATGACAAGGTCAAAATCTTCCTGAATCTTAGCCAGCTTATCCTGATCTTTTGCAACATCAAATAAAGCTGTTCCATATACGGCGTCAACCGTTAGCTCTGCCATTTCAGTCTCCCTGCGTCTTCAATAATTTTACCGACTATGACATGCTGTTCTTTAGTATCGAGCTGTTTTTCCAGTACTTTTTCTGCAGCGAAAATAGCCAGATTTCCGATCTGATCTTTAAAATCAGTAATCGCCTGTTCTTTTTCCCGTTCTATTTCAAGTTCATTTCTTTTTAAGAGTTCAGCTGACTTCTTTTGGGCTTCCGCAATGATTTCTTTGGCCTGAGCCTCAGCTTTAATCATTGCCTGCTTGATGCGTTCTCTTGCTTCTTCATCTGCTCCGGAGAGTTTTTTCTGGTAATCCGCATATAGCTGGTCTGCCGAGGCATTGACTGTTTCGGCATTTGTTATTCGGTCTGCAACCGCTTGTTCCCTGTTCAGCATATGGGTTCTGATTTTAAGAAAAAACTTCTTTCTCAGTATGAGAAACAACACGATCATGCTGGCCATGTTGATAAGAAGCGTCCAGTTAAACTCTATCAGTCCGGTATATAATTCCAAAATACCGCCCCCTTCCGAGTTTTATGTGCTTAGTTTCTTACAGCAAGCCAACGAGTGGATTTGCAAATAAAAGCACGATAGCGATAATAAATGCGAAAATCCCTGTAGTTTCTGTTACAGCTTGACCGATCAGCATGGTCTTGATAATGTCGGTCTGAGCTTCAGGCTGTCTTCCTACTGCTTCAACAGCTTTGGCTGCTGCCATCCCCTGGCCTATACCGATACCTACTGCCGAAATCATGGTAAACCCGGCGCCGAGTGCTGAACATGCGATGATAAATGCTTTTGGATCCATTATAAATTCCTCCTTAGTGTTTTATATTTTATTAATGTTCTTCATGATGGGGCATATTATTGATTGAAATGAAGACCATAGTTAACATGGTGAATACGAAGCCCTGCAGAATCGGTTCGAAAATATCGAAAAACAGATTCGCCGGCAACGGAATTAGGAATTGGAAAAATGGGATGCTTAAGCTTAATGACTCAGATACCGAATCAAGCCCTGTAAATATAAGAGCCATAATAATCATGCCCCCGGCGATATTGCCGAAAAGCCGGAAAGATAAGGATATGGGGAACGCAAGCTCGCCGACGATATTGATCGGCAGCATGAAGGCATAAGGTGCGGAGAGATGCCCGATATAGCCTCCAATACCTTTACTTTTAATAGAATTGAAATGCACCAGAAAAAAGGTGATTCCCGCAAGGGCAAAAGTCGTGTTGACATCAGCCGTTACCGGCCTAAGTCCCCAGAGTCCCAGGGAATTGCCAAGAATCAGAAAAATGAAAAGTGTGCCGATGTAGGGAGCGAAGTTGCTGTTGCGCTTTCCCATAGCACCTTCCGTAAAATTATATACGAACTCTACAATGTATTCAGCCACTAACTGTATACCCGTCGGCTTCTGCTCCATTTTTCGTGTTGCAATAAGTGCGAAGGTAATCATGATGGCCATTATAATCCAAAAATAGATAACAGTTTCCGTAATGAAAAAATCTCCGAAGCCGAAAATTTTCCTCGGTCCTAAATGTGCGATTGAATGCATCTATGTTCTCCTTTATCTAATAGTCTATGTCAAATTTTTCGTTTTTTGATGCTATGAAGGTAAAAAATTGCCAGTTTGACCGTAATCAGACCCAAAAGGGCAGCAACTGCGCTAAGTGTACTGATATTCAGTGCAGCTAGGATGGCGGCCGCTGAAAGGGCCAGTCTTAATATGTACGAAGCGATGCTGATCAGGATTCGTTTGGTGGTCAGCATCCATGAATAGGCGAAGGACATAATGCTGAAATTTGCTATGGAAATAAGTGTTCCTGCTCCTATTCCATATGCAAATTGTGTGCCAATTCCGACAATTGGGATGGATATGATTTCCATAATCGCCCCGCAAATGAGGGCATAAAGGTATATTTCCCGCTTGAACTGAAGTAAGTCGTTCATACTTTCTTTCTGCTGACGTTGACGCGTTTCAGTTCCCTATAGGCTGCATAAAACCCGATCACGATTCCGGCTGCTAGAAAAAGGAAGAGAAAAAGGTGGCCGTTACCAAAAGCGGAATCCAGTAATTTCCCGGCTACAATGCCAATAATAATAGGCACTGCAAGGGTCAGCCCAATCTGGGTTAGTAGTGCAAATGAGTTTAAAAGATCAAAATCTTCCTGTTTATCTTTTCTCATAGGATTACCCCCTATTCTTTTTCATTGAAACAAATTATAGTCTTATCTGACAAAAAGTAAAGGTCAATTTCCCGTTTATTGTCTCGTATACAGTATACATCTTTTTAGTTCATTTTTCGCTGATATCTGACGATTTCCGGCGATTTTATAAGAATTTTCCCTTTATGATATCCACGATACGTTGGGCTGCGTGACCATCTCCGTAAGGATTGATGGCGTTCGCCATACGTCGATGGGCAGATGCATCAAAAAGAAGCTCATAAGCCATATCGTGAATGGTTTTCTGATCCACACCGGCGAGCTTTACCGTCCCTGCGGACACGGCTTCCGGCCTCTCGGTTTCTCTGCGCACCACAAGAACCGGTTTGCCTAAAGCTGGGGCTTCCTCCTGCATGCCGCCCGAGTCGGTTATAATCAAGTAGGATTTCGCCATCAGATTGACAAAAGGCTGATATTGCAAGGGCTCTATAAGGTGAACCCGATCGATCCCTTTTAAAACTTCGTCCGCTGTGACCCGCACTTTTGGATTCATGTGAACCGGATACACGACTTCTATGTCCGGGAAATCCTGGACAAGATCCCTGATTGCGCTGAAAATGCTGACCATATAGTCACCCAGATTCTCTCTGCGGTGGCAGGTGACGGTAATGATTCTTTTATTTATGAAATCAAGATTTTTTAATATATTGTCCTCGAATATATAGGGTTTCCCAGCGACTTCAAGCAAAGCATCGATGACGGTGTTGCCGGTAATGAAAATAGTTTCATCAGAAATGCCCTCTTTAAGCAAATTATTTCTATTGTTATCTGTGGGTGCAAAGTGAAAATCCGCAAGATGGCTGGTCATGACCCGATTCATTTCCTCCGGATAGGGGGAATATTTGTCGTAAGTACGCAGGCCAGCTTCGACGTGGCCGATTTTTACCTTATTATAAAACGCTGCCAATGAAGCCGCAAAGGTTGTAGTGGTGTCTCCATGGACTAAAACGATATCCGGTTTTTCAATTTGAAAAACCTCTTCCATTCCCTTTAGAACGTTGGCTGTTATTGCGCCTATGGTTTGATTGGGCTGCATGATATTTAAGTCGTAGTCCGGCTTTAGCTGAAACAAGTCAAGCACCTGATCCAGCATTTCTCTGTGCTGGGCCGTTACGCATAAAACCGACTCTATTCCCGGCTCCTGATTGAGTCTTTTCACCAGTGGCGCCATTTTAATGGCTTCAGGTCTTGTTCCGAATACTGTTAATACCTTCATTACTTTCACACATTTCCTTTTCTATGACTTCCAGAACTTCCTGTTCCTGAAGGAATACAACTATTAAGGTTATGGCCACAAGGACCAGAATTCCTGACTCGATCAATAGGCCCCTGCTGAGCAATATAGCCGCAACGCCCATTATGCCGCTGATGCCGTACAAAGTCAGCACGGTTCTTTTTTGGCCCAGGCCTACAGCCATGATGCGGTGATGTAAATGACCCTTGTCTGCTTCCATGATAGGCCTTCCGTTGACCAGCCTTCTGATGATGGCAAAAGCCGTATCGAAAATCGGCAGCGCCAGAACAAACATGGGTACGACCGTCGCGATAACCGTGGCGCCTTTCATGGGCCCCATGACAGAGATTCCTGCCAGCATAAACCCTAAAAACAAGGATCCGCTGTCACCCATAAAAATTTTAGCCGGATTGAAATTATAAGGCAGGAAGCCCAGAGACGCACCGGCGATTGCCAGGGTAGCCAGCGCAATTTCGGGCCGGTCTGTCAGATAAGCGGTATAGGAAATGGAGATGGATGCAATAAATGCTATGCCAGCTGCCAGCCCGTCCAGCCCATCTATAAGATTCACCGTATTGGTAATACCGACGATCCAGATGATGGTGACGATCAGGCTGAGCCACCATGGAAAGAAGAAAAAACCGTCGCCGAAAGGATTGCCGATAAAGGAAATCCTGACGCTGAACTGAAAGAGGATGATTGCACAGACAATCTGGGAAATCAGTTTCACCTTGGCAGGCATTCCCCTGATGTCATCAATGACGCCAACGATGAATATCAGTGTTCCCCCGGCGATGACGCCGAGAAGTTTGGCATTCAGCGGCAAAAAAACCATCATGGCTGTTATGGTGCCGATATAAATCGCTATGCCGCCAAATCTGGGCATAGCCTTGGTATGCATCCGTCTATTATCCTTGGGAATATCAATGGCACCGATTTTGGGCGCTATTCGGATAGCAAGGGGTGTCAATCCAAGGGCGAGCACAAAGGCCACTAAAAAAATTAATATATAGTTATTCATCGTCTATGTCCTTTCAAAATCGTCACGCTATTCAAGAGTTTCTATCTTAAGTCCGGCTTCGTTGAGCATTTCCAGTGACAGCTCGTCCGGATAACCTTGCTTGATGACGATTCTCTTTATCCCTGCATTGATGATCATCTTGGCGCAGATGACGCAAGGCTGAGTCGTACAGTAAAGGGTTCCCCCTGCAATGCTCTGTCCCAGGTGAGCGGCCTGAATGATGGCATTCTGCTCTGCGTGCAGTCCTCTGCAGAGCTCATGTCTCTGTCCTGAGGGCACATTCAGCTGCTCTCTTAGGCAGCCTCTTTCGCCGCAATGCATGATCCCCGTTGGAACGCCGTTATAGCCCGTTGCCATGATCCTATTATCCTTGACGATCACAGCGCCAACCCTTCTTCTCGTGCAGGTCGATCTCTTCTCCGCCACCTCTGCCATTTCCATAAAATACTCGTCCCAACTTGGTCTGTTCATCATGCTTCCTCCCACAGAAATAATTTGTTTATTCATCAATTGATCATTTTATCTAAAAACTTCATTGGCCGCCTTGACTGTCGCCATGGCATCCTTTCCGAAATAATCGGCACCGATTTTTTTGGCATATTCCTCTGTTAGAACAGCCCCGCCTACCAGAATCCTGCAGGTGAGTCCCTCTGATCTTAAAGCTTTGATGGTAGCCTCCATATTTACTACAGTGGTCGTCATTAGGGCGCTTAAGCCGACAAATCTTATATTCTGGGTCCTGACCGTCTCAACGACCTTTGCGATGGGGGTATCCTTGCCAAGATCTATGACTTCATAGCCATAGTTCTCCAGCATAACCTTCGCGATATTCTTGCCGATATCATGAATGTCTCCCTTAACCGTTGCAAGGACTATCTTCCCATAATTGATGCTATCTCCGGTGCGCATCATATCCCTCTTCAGCACATCAAAGATCCTCTTCACCGTATCTGCGGATTTCATCAGTTGAGGCAAATACAAGTCGCCTTTTTCGTAACGCTGGCCCACGAGTTCAAGGGAAGGAATTATGATGGCTTCGACGATATCGAGGGGAGGCTTTGACAGCAGAAGCTTCTCTGTTACCAGGCCGGCTTGTTCCTCGTACCCTTCCAAAATGATGCTTTCCAGACTGATCTCTGTCTCGGGTTTTTGACCCTGTTGTTTGCTGTTATCTGTTTTTTCCTGATTGCCATAATATCGAATATAATCTCTGGATTCAATATCCTTGCGGTTTAAAACCTCAAAAGCTCTTATAGTATCTATGTATTCCGGTTCCATAGGATCCGTAATCGGCGCATCCAGGCCGGCCTTAAGGGCCATAGCCAGAAAAGTCCTGTTTAAAAGCTTTCTTTCGGGCAACCCAAAAGAAATATTGCTGGCACCTAAGGTGGTTTTTACGCCGAACTTCTTTTTAACTTCAGTTATTGCTTCAAGGGTAGCCTCCGCGGCATGCTGCTCCGCA
>JBBRXH010000037.1:0-11453 GCA_038248565.1 Peptostreptococcales bacterium
GATGAGGGCATGATCGTGGATCACATCGAGCCTCTCCTACAGAAATACTCCCCTAAGTTTATCTATGTGAGTTCAAGTTTCAACGATCCGACTGGTATCGTTATGAGCATCGAAAGAAGGCAGGCTCTGCTGGAGTTATCCTATAAATATAGGATCCCCATCGTGGAAGATGACAGCGCTTCTGGGCTTCGTTTTGAAGGCAAACTGATTCCTTCACTAAAGGCACTTGATAAGCGAAACCATGTCATTTATATCTATTCCTTTGCCCTGACCTTTGCACCCGGCGTCAGACTGGCCTTCGTTGTAGCCCCCAAACAAATCATCAAAAGGTTGAGCTATCTGGTTTCTATGCATTTGATCAGCATCGACAGCCTCTCCCAAAAGCTGATGAGCATCTACCTGGAAAAGGGCATGTATCAAAAAAATCTTAAAGAGCTTTGCAATTTTTATAAAACAAAAAGGGATCTGATGTGCAGGAAGCTTGAAGCAGCAGTAAGCCTTGGTATTACCTATATCAAACCCAAAGGCGGCATCTATTTATGGTGCCGACTGCCTGGCAAAATCAACTCTAAAGTATTGCTTCAAAAATCCTATAAAAAAGGCGTGGCCTTCATCCCGGGAACTGTGTTCTTTCCTTACGGAACGAAGGGGGAAAACTTCATCCGACTCAACTATTCCTACCCAAATGCCGAGCAGATCGATGAGGGAATGGACCTGCTGTTTGAAGCCATGCGGGAAAGCCTCCGCTGAGAGTCAAATTATTCGTTCGAAAACTTAAAGCTGCATATATAAGAATATAGTCTTCACTCCAAAACTCAGGGCGACCCGGCTTCGCCTAAGATGTATGTCGCCATGGTTTTCTCGCTGAAGACTATATTCTTCACCAAATTAGTAGTATATATGGTTTTCTCACTGAATAATTTGTCTCTTAGGAACACAGAGGAAGATACAGTCTTCACTCCAAAACTCAGGGCGACCCGGCTTCGCCTAAGATGTATGTCGCCCAGAGTTTTCCAACGAGGACGGTATCTTTACTCTAACTGGCACACGAAAATTAATGCATGCTGGTACTTTCATTAATTGTGGAATATTGTACGATTATACCAAAAGCTGCTGATAGCTTTCAAATCGATGTTTAAATAGTATAAGAGCTATAAAACCTGGTATAAAGATAGGAGAAAAAAGCATGAAACCACTTAAAATTGCCTGCACCATGGCTACTATGACATATTTCACGACCGGAAGAAATATTTCACTGCTCGATGAGACGGATTTTACAGACGTTGCTGCAGTGGTTATGACCGACCTGGAAACCGAATGGATCGATATCGTTAATAAGACTGAGTTCGGGATACCGATTTTTGTCATCATGAGAGATGGCCGCCTGCTGGAGCCGGCATTGAAGGCTAAGGTCTATCGCGCTTTGACTGGCACTAACGCTAAAATTAAGACCAATAGTCATGCCATAGAGGTTTCTGCCAGAAATTATCAGGATCGTGTGCTCCCTCCGTTTTTCCAGGCATTGACCAATTATATGGAAATGCACAACTTTCAGTTTGACTGCCCGGGGCATCAGGGTGGCCAGTATTTTAAGAAGCATCCCGCCGGAAGATATATGTATGAATTTTTCGGAGAAAATATTTTTCGTTCAGACATATGCAATGCTGACGTCGCCCTTGGAGATCTTCTGATCCATGAAGGACCTGCCGCCGAAGCCCAGATTAATGCAGCCAGGGTATTCAACGCCGACAGGACTTACTTTGTCATGAACGGCACCAGCACCTCCAATACAGTAGCCATCAATGCAGTTGTAGCGCCGGGAGATTTGGTGCTATTTGACCGCAACAATCATAAATCCGCCTACAATGCAGCCCTGGTTCAGTCCGGCGGCAAAGCCCTATACCTTGAAACAGCCCGTAATCCTTTCGGATTTATCGGCGGCATCGACGAGCATTGCTTCAATGAAGATTATCTGAGGAAGATGGCTACGGCTATTGACCCGGTCAAAGCCAAATCAAAGCGTCCTTTCAGACTGGCTATCATTCAGCTTGGAACCTATGATGGAACAATCTATAATGCGAGGCAGGTGGTTGACCGTATCGGCCACCTCTGTGACTATATCCTGTTTGACTCTGCCTGGGTTGGCTATGAGCAATTCATTCCCATGATGCGGGATTGTTCACCGCTGCTCCTGGAACTTAATTCCGACGATCCTGGGATACTGGTGACCCAGTCTGTGCATAAGCAGCAGGCGGGATTTTCACAGTCTTCCTATATACACAAAAAAGACAGCCATATCCATGGCCAGAAACGCTTCGTAGGCCATAAGCGCTTCAACAATTCCTTTAGAATGTATTCCAGCACCAGCCCCTTCTATCCGCTGTTTGCATCTCTTGACGTCAATGCCAGAATGCAGGACGGCGAAGCCGGAAGGCGTCTTTGGGCAGACTGCGTCAGAATCGGCATCGATGCCCGTAAAGAAGTCCTCAAAAGATGCACCTTGCTCAAGCCTTTCATTCCGCAGGTTGTAAAGGGCAAGAAATGGGAGGAGTATTCCACAGAAGAAATCGGCCATTCCATTGAATTTTTTAAATTCAGACCTGAGGAAAAGTGGCATGCCTTCGAAGGATACGGGGAGAACCAGTATTTTGTAGACCCTAACAAATTTATGCTGACAACGCCTGGCATTGATGAGGAGACCGGAGAATATGGCGACTTTGGTGTGCCTGCAACGATTCTTGCTAATTTCCTCAGAGAAAGCAGAATCATTCCGGAAAAATGCGACCTGAATTCAATACTTTTCCTCATGACACCGGCAGAGACCCCGGAAAAAATGAAGATCCTCGTAGACACTCTCGTTGAATTTGAGGGACTGATCAATAGCAATGCTACCCTTTCGGTGGTCCTGCCAAATCTCTACAGGAATAATCAGGAACGCTATAAAGGCTATACCATTAGGCAGTTATGCCAGGAAATGCATGATTTCTACAAGCAGAGCGATGCTAAGAATTATCAGAAGAAACTGTTCAGAGCTGACTACTTCCCTGAGCAGGCTATGAGTCCTCAGGATGCCAATTGGGAATTTGTAAGGAACAATGTCGAGCTGGTCAAGCTTACCGACATCATAGGCAGAGTGGCACTGGAAGGCGCGCTGCCTTATCCGCCGGGAGTCTACTGTGTTGTGCCTGGTGAAAGATGGAACGAAGTAGCCCAGCGCTATTTCCTTATCCTGGAAGAGGGCATCAACAGATTCCCGGGCTTCGCACCTGAGATCCAAGGGGTTTATCTTGAGAAGGAAGAAGGCGGCGTCAAAGCTTATGGCTACGTCCTCGGCAAGTAGATATAGAGCTAAAAGCTGAATAATTAGTATCAAAAAACAGCTAAAGAGTTAATAGTGAAGAATAAAAAAGGAGAGATTAAAATGGCAGTAAACTTAAAAGGTAGAAGTTTCTTAACACTCATGGATTTTTCCACCCAGGAAATCAGATATATGCTGGACCTTGCGCATAATCTGAAGGCCAAAAAAAGAGCAGGTATCTATAATGATGTTTTAAAAGGCAAGAATATCGTCCTGCTTTTTGAGAAATCGTCCACCAGAACAAGATGCGCCTTTGAGGTTGCAGCCCTTGAAGAGGGAGCTCACGTAACCTTCCTGGATTCCGGCAGCAGTCAGGTCGGCAAAAAAGAATCCATAGAAGATACTGCAAAAGTTTTGGGCAGATTCTATGATGGCATCGAATATAGGGGTTATGAGCAGGCGGTTGTCGAAAGCCTGGCTAAGCATTCAGGCGTGCCGGTTTGGAACGGACTGACAGATATTGACCATCCGACTCAGATCCTAGCTGACATGATGACTATGGAAGAACATTTAGCAAAACCTTTGAATAAATGCAAGGTCGTATTCTGCGGAGATATTAGAAACAACATGGCCTATGCCTGGATGTACGGCTGCGCTAAGATGGGTGTTCACTTCGTTGCCTATGGACCGGACGTTCTGATTCCTGACGTTGATGTGGTGTCTAAGACAAGGGAAATCGCCAAACAGACCGGCGCTATCATTGAAATATCAAGCAATCCGGAATGCCTGATCGGCGCAGATGTGCTTTATACCGATGTTTGGGCCTCCATGGGAGAAGAAGCACAGACCCCAGAAAAGGTAAGGATGCTGGCGCCATTTAAGGTCACTATGGATATGGTCGAAAAGACCGGAAACAAGGATGTTTTATTTATGCACTGCCTACCGGCTTTCCATGATTTTGAAACAAAGACCGCTAAAGAATGGAAAGAAAAGGGCATCGATATCAGAGAAGTCACAGATGAAGTTTTCAGAAGCAGGCATTCAGTCGTATTTGACGAAGCAGAAAACAGAATGCATACCATCAAGGCGGTTATCGTAGCGACTATAGGTTAAATGAGACCATTACTTATTGCTGGATAAATGTGAAAAGGAGAGTGACATGAAACAAGGTGTTAACGTTTACTCGGAAATCGGAAAACTGAACAGGGTGTTTCTGCACAGATTGGGAAAAGAACTGGAAGGTTTGGTTCCTGATAATTTTGAAAGATTGTTATTTGACGATATTCCTTACCTTGATGCAGCTCAGTACGAGCATGACTGTTTCGCAGATGTGCTTAGGGAGAATCAGGTTGAGGTGCTTTATTTCGCGGATCAGGTAGCGATCGCCCTGGCAGATAGTGACGTCAGGCAGTCGTTTATTAAAGAGTTCATCATCGAAAGCGATATCAATAGCATGCATACCAGAGAGGCAATCTATGACTATCTGAATAGCATGACCGTCAAGGAGCTCATTGAAAAGACCATTTCGGGAGTTAAGAAGGGCGATCTCAATATCAAAACGATCTCGACTTTATCCGACCTGGTATCCGAAAGCTACCCTTACTATACAGATCCAATGCCAAACCTTTACTTTACGAGAGACCCGGGAGCCTGTATCGGAAATGGCCTGAATATTCACTGCATGAGCACTAAGGCAAGAAAGCGGGAAGCACTGTTCCTAAAATATATGCATAAGTACAACAAGTCCTTTATGCCTGAGGGAACACCGCTTTGGTATGAGTATGAGGAACCTAATTCTATCGAAGGCGGAGACATTCTGGTCATTTCGCCGGAAGTTGTCGCTGTAGGATACAGCCAGAGAACATCAGCTGAGGCCATCGAAGTCATGTCCGAGAAACTGCTTAAGTATTCGAATAGCTTCAAGAAGGTGTTGGTTTTCGAAATACCCAAGTGCCGCGCATTTATGCATCTTGATACGGTTTTCACCATGGTGGACTATGATAAATTTACAATTCATCCCGAAATCGAAGCTCCATTAAACATCTTTGAAGTCGTTCTCGACAGGGATAAACGTACAGCTTTTTCCAGCAGTACGGATACCCTGACCAATATACTTAAGAGAGAGCTGAAGCTGCCTGCGGTGGAGCTGATCAGATGCGGCGGTGATGATAAGATCGCTGCACAGAGAGAACAATGGAGCGACGGATCCAATACCCTGGCCATCGCACCGGGCGTAGTCATAACCTATGACCGAAATTATGTCACCAATGAACTGCTCGAAAAAAAGGGTGTTAAAGTTCTTACGATCCCAAGCTCTGAACTCAGCAGAGGCCGAGGTGGCCCAAGGTGCATGAGCATGCCGATCAACAGAGACTGATCTTGCAATTCTAAAAAACGGAGGGAATATGAAAGATAATTTTGATAAAACACTAAATGCCAACGTCAAACCCCATATGATCGTAATTGCATTAGGCGGAAATGCTCTTCAGGAATCCGGCGGACCGGCTACAGCGGAAGCCCAGCATGCAGTAGTCACAAAGACATGCGATTATCTGGCGGAAATTGTTTCCAGAGGTTATGAAATTGCTGTGGTCCACGGAAACGGACCGCAGGTCGGTAGAATCGTCCTGGCTTCAGAGGCAGCCAAGGCTGTCACGCCAGCCATGCCTTTTGACGTCTGCGGAGCCATGAGCCAGGGCTATATCGGCTATCATATCCAGCAGTGCCTTAAGTATGCATTGAAGAAGAGAAATATGGCTATTCCTGTCGTGACAGTAGTAACCCAGATGGTCGTTTCCAAGGATGATCCGGGCTTTAAAAATCCCACCAAGCCAATCGGACCATTCTATAGCAAAGAAGAAGCTGAGCAAATCGCAGCTGAGACGGGCTACACTATGAAGGAAGATTCAGGCAGAGGCTATAGAAGAGTTGTTGCCTCTCCAATCCCGACTAAAATTGTTGAAATCGATTCAGTCAAAAAACTTTGGGAGACAACCATCGTCATTGCGGCAGGCGGCGGAGGCATTCCTGTCATCGAGCAGGAGGATGGAGAACTGATTGGTGTACCTGCGGTTATCGACAAGGATTTTGCTGCAGAACTTCTGGCAGAAAATCTTGAGGCTGATAGTCTTATGATCCTTACGGAAGTAGAAAAGATCGCCATTAATTTCAATAAGCCCAACCAGAAGAATTTAGATCATATGACTGTTGCCGAAGCGGAAGACTACGCCAAGGAAGGCCACTTTGCACCCGGCAGCATGCTGCCTAAGGTCCTGGCAGCCATCAAATTTGCCAAGGCGAACCCTGGCAAGAAAGCCATAATCACATCGCTTTTTAATGCTGTAGAAGCGCTTGAAGGCAAAACAGGAACCGTCATCACCCTCGAATAAAGAGGAGAAATTATGAACTATCCTGCACTCGTGATAGATAAGCAAAAACTCGAAGAGAATACCCGCCTCGTCATTAAGAACTGCGCTGAATACGGGATTGAGGTCGCAGCAGTGACGAAATGCTACTGTGCCTTACCGGAGCTTGCTGAAGCTCAAATTAGTGGCGGCGTTAAGATGCTGGCGGACTCCAGAGTTGAAAATCTCAAAAAACTCAAGGACTTTCCTTTGCCCAAGATGCTCATCAGGATACCTATGATTTCCCAGGCAGAGGACGTAGTTCGTTATGCGGATATCAGCCTGAACTCTGAAATTGATGTGGTCAAGGCTCTATCAGCAGCAGCAATAAAGGCAGGCAAAACCCATAAAGTCATCATGATGATCGACATTGGGGACCTTAGGGAAGGCTGTATGTTTGAGGACGCCATCGCCCTGGCGGATGAAATAGTCGCTTTAGAAGGCATCATCCTGGCGGGTATTGGCGCCAATTACTCTTGCTTCGGCGGCGTACTAGCCGATGA
This sequence comes from Peptostreptococcales bacterium, assembly GCA_038248565.1. Lineage (GTDB taxonomy): Bacteria > Bacillota > Clostridia > Peptostreptococcales > Anaerovoracaceae > JBBRXH01. The sequence goes on from JBBRXH010000037.1 coordinate 7,206, forward strand.
AAACAATCTAAACCAACTGCTCTTCGTTAAAAATGCTGTAGAAAAGAAGCATAACATTAAAATCGATTACGTATCCGCCGGGAATTCCTGCTCCTATCACGTCATGGAAGCCGGGGAAATCCCGGAAGGTGTGAATCATTTGAGATTGGGAGAACTCATCCTTCTTGGCAATGATGTTCAAATCGGCAAATTCCTCGAAGGCGCCCATAAAGATGTGTTTATACTGGCAGCTGAAATCGTGGAACTAAAAGATAAGCCATCCAAACCTTTTGGTAAAATCGGCGTGGATGCTTTCGGCTGTGTTCCCCAGTTCCCGGATCACGGTATCAGAAAGAGAGCTATACTGGCTGTCGGCAGGCAGGACTGCAGAATCGAGGACCTCATGCCAAGGACCCAGGGCGCTTGCATTATAGGCGCCAGCAGCGATCATATGATCGTGGATCTGACTGACTGCAAGGAAATCTTTAAAGTCGGGGACATCCTCGAGTTTGATTTGGCCTATGGCGCCCTACTGGCCCTCAGCACTTCTGACTATGTCAGCAAGAATATTTTCTAAGATCTTAGTTCAAATGTAAAAAGCTGCCGGTTTTGTGTGACCGGCAGCTTTTTTTATTTTGGATGATAATGGACATGAAGCAGCTCGTGGGCTCTACCTGCTAGAATGCCTTCATAAATCGGCATAAGCATGGGATTGGCGTCGGAGTGCCTTATTCGTGACTGTTTATCCGCTGCATAAACGCCCTTGGCCCTGCTTTCCCTTTCAGCGATTTTGCCGTGGGGTTGTCCGGCTCCATTGATGCAGCCGTTGGGGCAGGCCATGACTTCTATAAAGTCATAGTGAACAGCGCCGGACTTTATCTTCATGATGAGGTCATCGGCGTTTTTTAGTCCGCTGACCACAGCGATTTTAAGCTGTCTGTCTCCTAATGGAAATTCAAACTCCTTGACGCCTTCAAGACCTCTTGCGCCGCAGAACTGAATATTATTGATGCCGTTATGGGTTTTGTCCTCGGTGACTTTACGGATGACTGCTTCAGTCACGCCGCCGGTGACACCAAAGATCAGACCGGCTCCGCTGGATATGCCGAAGGGCATATCGAGGGCTTCCGGCTCCAGTCTGTCGAAATTGATTCCAGCCTCATAAATCATATTTGCCAGCTCCTGAGTTGTTATGACCAAATCAACATCGGCTACGCCATCTCTTATAAACTCTTCTCTAAGGGCCTCACCCTTTTTAGCTGTGCAGGGCATGATGGAAACCACGATGGTTTCTCTGCCGTCTGAATTAGCAGCTTCTTTGTGATGCTCCTTGATGACGGTCCCAAACATCTGCTGGGGGGATTTACAGGTAGAAATTTGAGGCAGCAGATCCGGATGCCGATACTCCGCATATTTGATCCAGGCAGGGCAGCAGGAGGTGAAGAGAGGAAGCTTGGCATTGCAGGCAAGCTTGGCGGCGAATTCTCCGGTTTCTTCTATGACGGTCAAATCGGCGCCAAACGAAGTGTCATAGATTTCGTCAAAACCAAGCTTTCTCATGGCAGCTGCAATCAGCGGCATAACATTTTCTCCCGATGGAATATTGAATTCCTCGCCGAGAGCGAAACGGACTGCAGGCGCAATCTGAGCTATAACCCTTTTTTTCTCATCATGAATCACATCCCAGACTTCGCTGATATTGCATTTAATAACAATGGCGCCGGTTGGGCAGACTGCGGCGCATTGGCCACAGTTGACGCATTCGGTTTCTGCTATAGGCATGTCGAAGGCCGGGCAGACCATCAGTTCATAACCGCGCTGGGCGAAATCGATGGCACCGACATTCTGTTTTTCTGAGCACATGCGGACGCAGTCGCCGCAATGGATGCATTTGTTGGGGTTTCTTACGATCGATGGGCTGGATTCGTCTATTGGAAATTCATTTTTGAAAGCTTTCTCGCTTTTGTCGAAGCGAATTTCCTTTATGCCGAATCGGTTAGCCAGATCCTGCAGACGGCAGGCTCCGCTTTTGCTGCAGGTGGTGCACTCTCTGCAGTGGGAGGCCAGGAGCAGCTTGAGTATGATTTTTCTATGCTTCTGAAGCTTGGGCGTATTGGTTTTTATTATCATGCCGGATTTGGGCGGAGTAGAACAGGAGGTCAGTATTTCGCCGCGGCTGTCTTCCACGATGCACATCCTGCAGGCTCCATAGACGGATAGCTCTGAATAGTAGCAGAAAGTCGGCAGATCAATGCCTGCGTTTCTCACCACATCCAGTATATTTTTCTCGTCAGTAAAGGTTACCCTGACGCCGTTGATCATCATATAATCTTTTATCATTTTTATATCCTTTCGCTATTTCGCGATATTATCGGTTTTAGTTTACGACGATGGCCTTAAAGAAGCTGCAGGACTCAATGCAGACTTTGCATTTGATGCATTTGCTCTGATCAATGATATAAGGCTCTTTAAGCTGACCGGAAATGGCATTGGCCGGACAAACTCTCTGACATTTGGAACAGCCCTTACACTTTTCTGCATCGATCTCAATGCGCTTTAAACCGGCGCAGCTTCTGGCGGGGCATCTTTTGTCGATGACGTGAGCCAGATATTCTTCCCTGAACTGGGCGATGGTACTGACGATGGGCGATGCTGCTGTCTTGCCAAGGCCGCAAAGGGAGGTATGAGAAATCGTGTCTGCCAGTTCGAGGAGAGTATCAATCTGATCGATGGTGCCTCTGCCACCTACAATATCGTCGAGGATTTCAAGCATCACATGGGTTCCTTCCCTGCAGGGAACGCATTTCCCGCAGGATTCGTGCTGGGTAAAATTCATAAAAAATCTGGCGATGCTGACCATACAGGTATCTTCATCCATAACCACCAGACCGCCGGAACCAATCATTGCACCGGCCTCGATGAGAGAATCAAAGTCCAGACAAAGGTCCATATGTTTTTCGGTCAGGCAACCGCCAGAGGGGCCGCCGATTTGTACGGCTTTAAATTTTTTGCCATTTTTAACGCCGCCGCCGATATCGTAGATGACCTGGCGAAGAGTGGTTCCCATAGGAACTTCAATCAAACCGCTGTTGACTATATTGCCGGTCAGGGCGAAAGCTTTAGTACCGGGGCTCCTGGGGGTGCCGATTTTTCTATAGGCTTCGGCGCCATTGAGGATTATCTCAGTGACATGGGCAAAGGTCTCCACATTATTGAGAACCGTCGGTTTATCGAATAAACCCTGTTCTACGGTTCTGGGGGGTTTGACACGGGGCATGCCTCTATTGCCTTCTATGGAAGCCGTCAGCGCGCTGCCTTCTCCGCAGACGAAAGCGCCGGCACCTAAATTAATTTTTATATTAAAGTCAAAACCGGAGCCCAAAATATTTTGGCCAAGGTAGCCGGCCTTTAACGCTTGCGCTATAGCAATTTCCAGTCTATGGACGGCCAGGGGATATTCGGCACGAACGTAAATATAAGCTTCGTGTGCTCCCGTGGCTATGCCGGCGATAATCATACCTTCCAGCATTTTGTGCGGGTCACCTTCCATGATACTTCTGTCCATGAAGGCGCCCGGATCTCCTTCGTCTCCGTTGCAGACCACGTATTTTACGGGTTCGGTTTGGCTTTTGACCTGGAGCCATTTTTTACCTGTCGGAAAACCGCCGCCACCTCTGCCCCTTAAAACTGCATCATCTATTTCTCTGCAGATTTCATCCTGACTCATTTGGAATAGTGCTTTTGAAAGGGCCTGGTAACCGGAGACAGAGATATAATCTTCTATAGACTCCGGATTGATCAAGCCGCAGTTTTTAAGGGCGATTCGGGTCTGCTTTTCGATAAAGGCTTTGCCATCTTGTCCGATTTCATATTTCTTAACCGGCTGTTTGCCGATGATATGCTTATCCATTATTTCAGCGACAAGCTCCGGCTTTACTTTCACATAACGGGTCAGTAACCCGCCGTCATCCAGGATGTCGACAATGGGTTCCAAATAGCAGCTGCCTATGCAGCCGGTGGGGTAGACGTTTATTTTAACGCCTTTTTCCTTTGCCAGTCTTTCAAAAGCTGCTGCTGTTTTCCTTGCGCCTGAAGCGATACCGCAGCTGCCTTGTCCTATCATAATTCTCATAATAAACCTCCCTCGCCACGTTCTCTGGCGCGAATGGCACCGAGAATTTCGCGAACCCCCTCTTTGGTAAGATTACCGTAGGTTTCATCCTCTCCCAAAGACTGTATCATCATAACCGGTGCCAGGCTGCAGCAGCC
>JBBRXH010000038.1:0-11377 GCA_038248565.1 Peptostreptococcales bacterium
CTCGCAGGATGTGAACTGGTATTCCAAAAGGGCAACGCTTTCAGCGGTTTATGGCGCGACGCCAGGGCGATGCCGCAATTTTTATATCCTTGACGATCCTCGCTGTATATCTTCTGCAGAGCTCAGGATTTTTGATTTCAATAGAAATATAATCCTCTGCCTTATCTTCTTCTTTAGAACAGGTAGTTTTAGGGTAAATCAGCGATCCACCGAATACAGAAGCGGCTTCTCTTGCCATGCCAAGCATGCTGAGGCAATCCGGCCGGTTGGGGGTGATTTCAAATTCTACGGTCTTCTCGTTAAAATCAAGGGCAGCGAAGACATCCTGTCCGAGGGCGTAAGCCTGATCCAGGATGAATATCCCATCTTTATGTGCCAGGGGTATCACCTTGTCCTCGAGGCCCAATTCTTTGGCCGAACAGAGCATGCCGTCAGACTCCACATCTCTCAGTTTGCCTTTTCTGATGGCAATACCTCCGGGAAGGACCCCGCCCGCCATAACAACAGGCACATAGGCGCCTTCAAAGACATTGGTTGCGCCGGTAACGATCTGAACAATTTCTGTTCCCACATCAACCTGGCACACCACCAGTTTGTCCGCATTAGGATGTTTCACGATGCCGATAATTTTTCCCACGACAACACCTTCGATGCCTTCGCCAAAATTTTGAACAGTTTCAATATTTGAACCTGACATGATCATCCTGCTGCAGAAGGTATCAATATCCTCGCCGATTTTAATATAGCTGTTTAGCCAACTGATTGGTACTAACATTCTTCTGCCCCCCTACTTAAACTGCTGAATGAAACGCATGTCGTTTTCATAAAATAATCTGATATCATCAATTTCATATTTCAGCATGGCGATTCTCTCAACACCCATGCCAAAAGCAAATCCTGAAAACCTTTCACTATCAACGTTCCCGATTTTGAGCACATTAGGGTGCACCATACCGCAGCCTAGGATTTCGATCCATCCGCTGCCTTTGCAAACTCTGCATCCGCTGCCTCCGCACTTGAAACAGGTTACATCCACTTCCGCACTGGGTTCTGTGAATGGAAAATGATGGGGTCTGAACTTGGTCTTCACCTTCGGCCCGAACATCTCACGGGCAAATTCCGAAAGTGTCCCTTTAAGATCCGCCATAGATATGCCTTCATCCACCGCCAGGCCCTCCACCTGATGAAACATTGGAGAATGTGTGGCGTCCGGCGTATCGCATCTGAAGCATCTACCCGGTGAAATAACCTTGATCGGCGGATTCTGTTTCATCAGTGTCCTGATTTGGACCGGTGAGGTCTGTGTTCTCAGAAGGATATGCTCAGAAATATAGAAGGTATCCGAAAAATCTCTAGCAGGATGATTCGGTCCTGCGTTAAGCGCATCAAAATTGTTGAAAACCGTCTCAACCTCAGGGCCTTCAGCGATCTGATACCCCATATTCATGAAAACTCTTGATATCTCTTCGATGGTAATCGTGATGGGATGTTTAGCTCCAAGAAAAATGCTGCTACCCGGCTCAGTCACATCTATTCTTTCCGATTTGAATTTAGCTGCTCTTTGGACCAGCTTCATCTCTGCAAATTTTTCTTCCAAAAGCTTCTCGATCTCGCCCCTGACTTCATTGGCAGTTTTACCGAGTGCTTTTCTGTCTTCTTCATTAAGGGAACCCATCGACCGCAATATCTCAGTCAGTCTGCCCTTCTTCCCAAGGAATCTGATCCTGAGTTCTTCAGTCGCATCCATGGAGGCAACGTTCTTTAACTGTTCCTTAGCCTCCTGCAAAATTTCCATCAGCTGATTTTGCATAATTATCCTCCAAATTTATTTTATTTTCTGTCGCATAGACTCATACATCAGTATGCCGGCAGCAACGGCTGCATTTAAGGATTCTATAGCCCCCGACATGGGGATTCTTACCTGTATATCGCAGTGATTCATAAAAGCTTCGCCCACGCCGTTTGCTTCATTGCCGATGACAATCGCCACGTCGCGTTCCATATCCACATCGTAATAAATCTTATCCGCTTTAGGCATGGTACATAGAATCTTTTTTTTGTTAGCCTTGAGCGAAGCGATGGTCTCCTCCGGCGTATCGGTTAAAAGCACCGGTATCCTAAATATGGAGCCCGCCGTAGCCCGTATGACCTTAGGTGCATAAATATCTCCTGACCCCTTTAGGACGATGACCCCCTGAAATCCGGCGGCATCCGCCGTCCTGATCATAGTCCCCAGATTGCCCGGATCCGACAGGCGGTCCAGTACGATAAAATTCCCGCCCGTTTTTCCTTTAAAAAAATCGTCTTGAGATAGTTGTTTTTTGACAGCGATGCCCAAAATGCCCTGAGGCGTCGTAGTGTCTGAAAGCTCTATAAAGAGTTTTCTCTCTACTTTGTATAGCGGAGCACCCAGCGCCTGCAATCGGCTTAAAAAAAACGCCCTGTCATTTTCTGTAGGCCCATCTATGCTTCCATTATTGCCAGGAAATAATTCCTCACAAACCAGGATCAGTTTGATTTCTGCTGAGTTGTCAATAGCTTCTTCTATGATCGTCTGACCCTCAATCAGAAATTGGCCCAGCTGATCCCTGAATTTCTTGTGGGATAACTGCCTGATTTCCTTGAGTATTTTATTGTCCCTGGAGCTAATCATTTCAAACATATACATCCTGCTATCAAACTAAAAAGCCGGTTTTTTATACCGGCTTCACTGTTCTGTTATATTAAAAATTCGCCTTTGGGTCCCTGAGGAAGCTGGGAATGTCGAAATCGGCGCCGGATCCTAAGCCGCTGTATCCGGTATCTTCCTTTGTTTTTTCTTCAACCTTTTCCTGATCTGTCTGGTCCTTAAAATCTCTGCTGTCATAAGGGGTTCCGCTTTCAAAGGTCCTGTCTTCAAAGCCCGTCGCTATAACTGTAATTTTTATTTCATCCTGCATATCTTCCTTGATGGAGGTTCCAAATATCACAATGGCATCTCTATCCGCCGCCTTTTCGATCATATCAGCAGCCTCATTGACTTCAAGCATACCCAAATCGTAGCCGCCGGTAATATTAAGTAGGATAGCCTTGGCTCCGTTAATAGAGGTCTCAAGCAGAGGACTTTCGATGGCTTCCTTGACTGCCTGAGTAACTCGGTTCTCTCCTTTGCCTCGTCCCACACCCATATGGGCCACGCCTTTTTCGCTCATAATTGTTTTAACGTCTGCAAAATCCAGATTTATTAACCCTGCATCGGCAATCAGATCTGAAATCCCCTGAACACCCTGTTTTAAAACATCATCCGCCATGGTAAAGGCGTCCAGCATGGAGGTATGCTTCTCGGAAACCTGAAGCAATTTATCGTTTGGCACAACGACCAGAGAATCTACATATTTTTTAAGAAATTTTATGCCTAAATCTGCATGGTCTCGTCTTTTTTTACCTTCAAATGTAAAGGGTCTTGTCACAACGCCTACTGTAAGGATTCCCATATCCTTTGCCGCCTTGGCAATAATAGGTGCTGCGCCGGTTCCAGTGCCTCCACCCATGCCGACAGTGATAAAAACCATATCTGAGCCTGTCATAAATTTTATGATGGCATCTATATTCTCTTCTGCTGCCTTTTGTCCAATCTCAGGATTGGCGCCTGCGCCAAGACCTCTAGTCAGTTTTTCACCGATCTGAACTTTTGTTTCTGCCATAGAGCAGTGCAGTGCCTGCTTATCCGTATTCACCGCAATAAAATCAATACCTTTTAAGTCAGCTTCGATCATGCGATTAACAGCATTGCAGCCGCCTCCGCCAACACCGATTACTTTTATTTGAGCCGAGTTTTCTATGTTTACTTCGAATTGCAGCATAATAAGATACCCTCCAACTAAAATTGAGACACATTATATGGTAGATTATATGGTAGATTATATCATGAGCCTTATACTATTGCACGAGTTTCTTATGTATATATCTTTATTTTTTTATAATGTATTTATCCAGTAAAATTCTTCTGATGACTCCTAAATTTTGAAATAAACGTCCGCCGAATACGAGTATGGCGGCATAGTAAAGGGGAACGCCAAGTCTGTCTCCCAGGTAGGCCAGGAGACCGGCAAGTAAGGCATTTAGAAAAAAACCAGTGGTGAAGATGATCATGTTGTACTTGCCTTCAAGTTGGGCTCTACCGGCGCCAATGATTGAATCCAGAGCTGCCAGCAGCGCCATGGTGATGTAAAAGGAGTACTCCGATGGGTATGAAACATTGAGAATAAATCCCAATGAAATCCCGGCTGCCAGACCAATAATCGTTGCTATAATCAAAATAAATTCCTCCCTGCTATGATTTTTTCATATACTTATATTTAATGTTGTCCTGGTATTTTGGGATGAAGACTTCGTCGGATATCACTGCATCAAAAGTCAGACCATAATCTTTTAAAAGAGCCCCATAGCTTTCAGGGGCCACAAGAATTGCAAGCATCCTTGCGGAATCGCCAATAGCTTCAATTTTAAAGGGCCTTGCGAAAAACTGCCTATTGATTCTGACCGTATAACCTGAACAGGCAATTTCGCTGGAATCTACTATGCGCTGTCCATTAATGGCTATGGCTTCCGCTCCCGCAGATTTCAGCTCATTGATAACAATCAGGATATCCGCATCATGAACCAGTACGTTGTTTGGATCTTCACCTTCGAAGAGATCCCTCGTTCCGTCATCGATGGTAACGACCACACCGGGGCCTTTGATATCGAATTCCCCGCTGATCATTTTATAATAATTCCCCTCATTTTTAAGGGTTGAGGCGAAGGCCTCCGTCGACGGATAGGTGTTCTTATATTCTGCCAGACTTATTTTAGCCTCAGCAAGCAGCTTTTGTATTCTTTCAGTATCTTGCTTCTCGCTGTCAATACTTGTCTGCAAATCAGTAATTGCTTTAGCTGAGACAAATAAATGCTGGCCGTTTACCATTTTTGCCTGAACTGAAAACGAAAACCCAACAATCAAACAAATCGCAAATATTAATAGAACTCTTGGTTTTATCATAGTATCTTACCTATTGTGCTTCCACTGGCTTAGAATATCTGAATACCAGTATATTGCTGTATCTGGAAATTGAAACTTCTTCACTCTTTTTGATTTCCACGGCGAGATTATATCTGCTTTTCATCTGCTCAACGATACCAAATCTGATAGTTAAAGTCGCTTCGATCGTATCGGGATTTCCGATAGCCTTTATGATGTAGGGCGGCGCAGTGGGAACTGCGTTAATATTGACATTATCCCCGGCTAAACTGATCTCGGTTCTGCTGATGATCCTTTGTCCGTTAATGGAGATTGCTTCTGCCCCGGCTTCTTTCAGTTTATTGACCATGCTGAGGAGCAATTCATAATTATACATGATGACGCTGTAAGCATCCCCATACTCATTATCCGCGACAGGATCAGTAATGGTGATGATAACCCCTGGCCCTTTAACATCCACTAGGCCTGCCGACATCTTATACTTGTCAACCTCGGAAACGAGCTCAGCGACAACCGTGTCTCCATCAGCACTGTTTTTTTTGATTTCCTCCATTTTGGCTTCAAGGGCATTGAGTTCCTGTAGGATGACTTCCTTCTCCGCCCGGACCTTTTTTAGTTCCACTTCAAATCCCTGAGCTTTTGCCAGAGGAATTAGCCCTCCTGGATCAGCGCCCTGAGTCGTTGAAATTTGAATAGAAATGACCAGCCCTATCAATAGCGCCAAAAATCCGACCAAAATAACACCACCATATTTTTTCATCCTATATACTCCTATTCCGGAAGCGGGCTAAATGCAAAATAACCGTCGCTGCCCATTTTAATGACTCCGCGTTTGATGCCCTTTTTAAACAGATCATAGATGACTTCTTTGAGCTGGGGCATACTATTTGAGAGATTTTCAGGTGTTGCCTCACAGATCAGATTATCGTAAATATAAGCCTTGATGACAACATTTGAAATTATTATTTTTTTAAAAAACAGTTCCTGCTCATCCATTTTTTTAAGCATGGAAAGTATTGCTGTCAAAATCGCATTTTCTTCCACCGCTAGTGGCTTTCCGGGATCGATCAGCTTGATGGTCAGGCCTGAAAGCATAGTAATCTTTGGCTCCACTGAAGCCTTCCTAAGTACAATCCCGTCATTATCTATGATGATAAAATCGGTTCGATAAGCCAGGTAAGCAGCTTCCCTACGTTCAACTACTGTAATCTTTATACCCGAAGGAAGATTTCTTGAAACTGCTACGCTCTTGATATAGGGGTCGAGAAGCAGTTTTTTTTCCATGTCGCCGGTGCTCTCGGAAAAAGTATTTCCTCCGGTTTTAGCACCTGCAATACTGATGATCTGTTCAGGGGTATAATATACATTATTCTCAACAACTATTTTTTGAACATCAAACAGGGATGATGTCAAAAAAAAGTAGGCCGCTATGCAAAAGCAAATCACAAAGAATATTCTGAGAAGGTAATTCTTTTTTTTCCTCTTTTTCTTTTTTCGTCTTTCCTTAGAGTCTTCCATTTAATTCAGCTTCTTTCTATAGACCGGAAGATTGCTCCGGAGACATCTAAATAATATAACATACTTTGCCCCTAAATATCAAGGTTTTCATAGATGATTTCCACAGCATCCAGTCTGCCTAATTCTTCGCTTTTTTGGCTCATACGGTTCAAAAACGCCTTATTATTCTTAAGACGCATAATTGCAGCGGAAAGTTTCTCCGCGGTCAGATCCTTCTCCTCAATAATGATGGCCGCTCCGGCATCCGCGCTCACCTTGGCGTTGTAATACTGATGATTGTCGGCTACATAGGGTGATGGGACGAGAATCGAGGCTTTTCCGCAGGCGTTGATCTCCGATACTGCCAGCGCTCCAGCTCGGCTGACCACAAGGTCCGCCGCCGAAAGATACTCAGGCATGTTGGTTAGATAGTCCAGAATTTGTATATACTCACCGGTGCTGATTCCCATAGCCTCAAGGGTCTCTTTTACCTGGCTGTAATGCCTGGTGCCTGTGACAAAAAACATCCGTATCTGAGAATCCTGGCTGATTTGAGCAATAGAGGCCATGATAGCTTTGTTTAGCGTCTCTGAACCCTGGCTGCCACCGATGCAAAGCACCATGAAATCCGTATCAGCCAGGCCTATTTTTTCTCTGTTGTTATGAATGCTGCAAACTAAAAACTCCTTACGTACCGGGTTCCCGGATAAAATCAGTTTGGTAGGGTTCTTGAAATATTTTTTAGAGTCTTCAAAACTTATAAAGATTTTATCCGCATGTTTTTCCAGCATTTTGTTTGTCAGTCCCGGCAGGGCATTCTGCTCGTGAATATAAGTTTTTATACCTTTTTTATGGGCAGCCCGCACCATGGGTCCACAGACATAGCCGCCTGTCCCGATGACCAGATCAGGCTTGAATCTGTCAATTATATCTTTTGACTGGCGGATTCCTTTGAATAAAATCTGTAGGGTTTTTATATTCTTAAGCAGATTTTTTCTGTTGAATCCTGTTACTTCAATAAATTCAATAGCATATCCAGCCTTTGGCACCAAATCCTTTTCCATGCCTCTTTGTGTCCCGACGAAAAGGATCTCTGCCTCCGGATTCTTTCTCCTGATCTTATCTGCGATGGCGATGGCCGGATAAATATGTCCCCCGGTTCCGCCTCCGGTCATAATGACTTTCATCGTTTTCACCTGCCTTTACTAAGGTTATGCTTCGAGATATTGAGCAGTATGCCCATTGCGATCATAAAAAGCACCAGGGAATTGCCGCCCCAGCTTATAAATGGCAGGCTGACTCCAGTCGGTGGCATGGATGATGTAACGACGGCGATATTTAACACCACCTGCACAGCAATCATTATGGTGATGCCTGAAGCCAGAAGCGTTCCAAATAAATCCGGTGCGTTCATGGCGATATGGGTACCGCGCCAGACTAAAATGATGAAAGCTATTATTAATGCCAAGCAGCCGATGAAGCCCAGTTCTTCGCCGATGATAGCAAATATGAAGTCGTTTTGGGGTTCCGGAAGATACAAGGTCTTTTGAATGCTTTTCCCAAGTCCCACTCCGAAAAGTCCTCCTGATCCCAGAGCCAGCAGAGATTGTATTACCTGCCAGCCATCACCTTTGGGATCAGCGAAAGGATCCATAAAGGTGGTGATACGTTTCAGCCAGTATCCATCGGAATTACTGTTCATCAGCACAAAAATACCTGCGCAGCCTGCAGCAAATAGTCCTGCGATATAACCAAAGTTTAACCCTGCTACGAACATAATGCCGATTATAATTGCCGCTACTGTCAGCGCAGTGCTTAAATTAGGCTGAAGTGCTATGAGAACGGAAAATAGTATAAGCAGCCCCATCAAAGGCATTATACCGTTTTTGAAGGATTTTATCCTGCCGGGATCTTTGCTTAAAAAGGCGGATACGAATATAATGACGGCCAATTTGGCAATTTCTCCGGGCATGAGCGTAATAGGACCAACCTTGATCCATCTGACGGAGTTGTTGAGTTCAAGCCCCAAAGGTGTGAAAATCATACCCAATAGCACCAGGCTTGTAATTATAATGAATAGGCTCAGCTTTTTGTATGCCCGATAGGGGAACATACTGATGCCCATCATGGCAACAAAACCGATCAAAGCCCAGATGATATCTTTTTTAAGATAGTAAAAAGCATCCCCCTGTTTATCCAAAGCATCATAATAACTGGAACTGAAAACCATGATAACCCCGAATACTACAAGGCTCATCACAGTGATGAATAAAATGAAGTCAAAGGACTTTTTTGGGGACAATTTGATTGCCCCCGCTTTTTTTATTTTCATATTATTTCCTCAATGCTCTGACGCTGTCTTTAAAGTCCTCGCCTCTCTGTTCAAAACAGGTATACATATCCCAGCTGGCACAGGCAGGTGAAAGGAGAACGATATCTCCGGATCTAGCCAAAACAAAGGCTTTTTTCACGCAATCATCCATATCCTTTGCCATAATGACTGATTTATAACCTGCCGCCTCAGCGGTTTTTTTAATGAGCTCCGCTGTCCTTCCCATCAGAATCATGTGGCTGACTTTGCCTTTAAAGCTGGCGATGAGCCCTTCAAAGGTGCTGCCTTTATCGTATCCGCCGGCGATAAGGATAATCGTCCTGTCAAATGCTTCAATAGCTTTGATTGAAGCGTCCGGATTGGTGCCTTTCGAGTCGTTGACATAGCGCACGCCGGAAATTTCATCGACGAATTCGAGCCTGTGCTCAACCCCTTGGAACTCCCTTAAGCTCATTCCTATAGTTTTCGGATCAATACCTGCAAAATACGCTATGGCAGCAGCTGCCAGTGCATTCTCAAGATTGTGGGCTCCGGGAATCTTTAATTCACTGACCCCGCAGATCTCAGTAAGCATACCTTGTCTGTCGCAAATAACGATACCCCCATGGCTGACAAAACAGCCGAAATCCAGGGAGATTTTTCTGCTGAAAGGGACGATGACAGCCTGGCACCCTGCGGTTGATTTTCTGGCTTCCGCATCATCATAATTAACAACGTAATAATCATCTTTTGTCTGATTTGCAAATATTTTCGCCTTAGCTGCCGCATAATTTTCCAGGGTTTTGTGCCTGTCCATATGGTCCGGCGTAATGTTGAGCAGTGCTGATATAAAAGGTCTGAAGCTAACCGTGGTTTCCAGCTGGAAACTGCTGGCTTCAGTAATAAACCAGGTGTCTTCGGAAGCTGTTAAAGCCTTATTGGCAACAGCGATGCCTACATTTCCAACGACTTCAGTTTTACGGCCCGCATTTTTAAATATTTCTCCGGTCAGCACCGTCGTTGTGGTTTTACCGTTGGTGCCTGTTATGGCTACGAAGTTTCCCCTGCCGATCCTATAAGCCAGTTCAAGCTCTCCGATGACAGCTATCCCTGCTGCTTTCGCCTCCGATATAAAAGGGAGCTCAAGGGGTACTCCCGGGCTCACGACAAGGAAATCCATCTCCCTTACACCAATGGGCCGTATTGCAAAAAAGCTGCTGATTTTATGCTGCTTTATATAGTCAAGAAAAAGGCTGTCGATGTGCTCAGCCTTTTTTCCGTCATAGACACTGACCTTTGCACCCAGGGAAACCAGAGCCTCCACGGCTGCGATGCCAGATTTCCCAAGGCCTACGACCAATACTTTTTTGTCTTTCATATCCATGTGTTTTCCTCTTTTCATTGTATAGTCACCTGCTTAAAAGCAGTTTAAAATCCACCATAAAGGATTGTAAGATAACCTGCGATGCATAGCAGCGCTGTAATACCCCAAAAAACCAAAACAATCCGCATTTCCTTCCAGCCTGAAAGTTCGAAGTGATGATGCAGAGGAGCCATTTTAAAAACTCTCTTCCCTCGAATTTTAAAACTCACGACCTGGATAATAACAGATAGTGTCTCTGCCACAAAAATGCCGCCAATCAGTGGAATAATGAGTTCTATGTTCATGAGCACCGCTGCTGCTGCGATGCCGCCGCCTAATGCAAGAGAACCTGTATCCCCCATAAAGACCTTTGCCGGATGCTTGTTGAACAGTAAAAACCCCAAACAGGCTCCAGCCATGGCCGCACAAAAAACTGCGCTATTGGTTTCTCTCAGCATTGTGCCAGCGAAGGCCATACAGAGTGCAACAATGAATGTTACTCCACCTGCCAAACCATCAAGGCCGTCGGTCAAGTTTACACTGTTTGCCATTGCCACCACGATGAACACCACAAAGGGTATATAAAATCCGCCCAAATTCCAGTAAGTATTAATGAACGGTACCCAAATTCTGGTGCCCATTTCTGTAACATCTGCCTGGTATAAAGCGATGCCGAGGGCAATCAGTATCTGCATAGTCAGTTTCTGATAGGCGCGAAGTCCCAGGTTTCGCTTTAAAGCGACCTTGACAAAATCATCCGTAAATCCTAAGGCGCCAAAAGCGATAAAGGTAACCAGGATAATCAGCATTTCTCTTTTCAGAACACCGAAAGATAGGCAAGAGATACAAACCGCAAGTATGATTACTATGCCGCCCATGGTTGGCGTTCCCGATTTGACCAAATGTGATTTGGGACCGTCTTCACGGATACTTTGACCGGCTTTAATTTTTTTTAATATTGGAATAAAAATCGGACATATGGCTACTGTAACAGCAAAGGCAATCAATATGGCCAGTCCTATTCTAATATATTCCTGCATGATTCAGCTCCTTAAGATTAAAGCGGCAATGCTTTTAAGAGTTTACCAACTACCTGATCCATGGCCATTCCCCTTGATCCCTTGACCAGCACCACATCCCCTGGCTGTATGAGCGCATCCAGTCTATCCAGCAAATCTTCCTTGCTCTCAAAGTACATCGCACGGTC
>JBBRXH010000039.1:0-11002 GCA_038248565.1 Peptostreptococcales bacterium
CCGGTAATGCGTTCATCCTTTGGCATGTATGTATAAAGGGTGACATCTTCTCCCGTATGCCCGGTCGTCGTCCATCCCAGATAAGCCCGTTTTGATAGCATTGGGCCAACGGTATAATTCATACTACCGGCTTTAGTTGCTTTTATTGCAGCTTCTTCTTCTGCCGTAATATCACTGATGCCATAATAGGTGCTCATCACTTCTTTGATGTTTGAGCGCTCAGCATTTAGCTTAGTTTCAATACCTTCACCAGTAAGTGTGGCTTTTTTTAACGGTGCGATAAATTTTGTTACTGGATCTTTGGAATAACTGGCATCAGTTTCCTTGTTGCCGATAGTGATACCCCCATTTCCATGGTCAGTCATAATGAGAACCATGGTATTTTGGTTTGCTTTAGCATAATCGAGAGCAACTTTAACCGCCTTGTCAAAGGCCAGTATATCCGTTATCAGGGCTACCGGATCGTTAGCATGGGCTGCCCAATCCACTTTTGAGCCTTCAACCATAAGGAAAAACCCATTTTTATTATTTGAAAGAAGCTGAATTGCTTTGCTGGTCATTTCCGATAAGGAAGGCTGTGTTTTAGCGTTCTCTGCGGTGTCGAGATCATAGGCCATCGCATCAGCCGCAAACATGCCCCAAAGCTTGCCACTTGAGACACTGTTCATCGCATCCTTTGTAGTGACGTAGTTATAGTCTAGGTCTTTAATCGTGTTGACCAGATTTTCACTGTCTTTTCTGTATGGTGAAGCAAGATAGGTTGACCCACCGCCCATCATGACATCAAGATTGTTATAAACTTGCTGCTCACCCAGAATGTCATACTTTGAACGATCAAAGTTATGAGCGGTAAAATCCGCCGGTGTAGCATGCTGTACGTTTGAAGTCGCTATAACGCCGGTTGCTTTGCCCTGCTGCTTTGCAGCTTCGATAATCGTTGCAACAGGCTCATCGCTCGGGGTTACCCCCACATGTTTATCATCAGTTTTAATTCCCGCTGCGTAGGCAGTACCCGCTGGCGCTGAATCCACGATGGCACCAACAATGTCGCCTGATTTCCAATAAGTTCTGACGAGTCCACTGGCCATTTCATCCATTGCCATGGTGACGTTTGCATCGATTTTGCCAGATGTGGCATCATAAGATTTGTACCATCTTGCTAAAGTAATTCCATCAACACTCATGCCATCTGGAATCATTACAATGATGTTTTTGATTTGACTTTTTTGTTTTGCTGCGTCTTTCACACTCATTGCGAATGAACTCGTTGACATGGAAAGAATCATCACAAAGACTAAAATTGCACTGAACAGTTTTTTAACTCTCATCTCTAATCCTCCTTTACTATTTCAGTTCAATTATATTCATCTTGTGTTAATTTTAAATTATAAGCGGGTTAACACTTTGTAAAAGTTAGGTTAGATAATTTTTACAAAGTTTGATTTCAGACCGTGACTAAAAACTCCCCTTAGGTAAACAGTTTTGACAATTAAACTGTCTGCCTTAAGAGGAGCATTTTATAAAACGCGGGCTTATGTTCAAATTAGAATTGATTGAAGCGACCGTTAATAATCCACTCTACGATTAGAGATTTTTTATCCTTTTATATTCGATATAAGTCAAAAGGATGACGACAACATCAAAGATGGTCAGCAGAATAAGCCAGTTGGAATGATAGATCGTATAGCGATAAACCTGATAGAAGATAAATAGGATGAGTGTAAAAATTGTAATGGGATAAGCCCAAATTTTCCTTTTCCAAAGCATCAGAACGAGAACTATTTTTACGATGCCGTGAAGGGCCAAATAATAAACGGCGAAATACTGGGTATTCGAAGTAAAGCCAGCCGCGAAGTGCACCATATAATTGGCTACGAGATCTTTGGGGTCTTTAGAAAGTTCATGCTGGGTCAGCCAAATTATAAGGCCATTCAGCCTAGCAGGATTTAGAAATACTAGAATGAATGCCCCTACTATTTCGAGTACGCCATCAAGACCTTTGAGCAGTATGGCGACTTCAAAGCTTTTATGCACAAGATCATTGTCAGCTACGGGATTTTCCACCTTAATGAGTTTCTTTTTTAACCATTTGAATAGTGTCATGTATTCATCCCCGCCCCATATCAAATCTCTTCAGTCTTCTTTTGTTCTTCTAAAACTATTATATAAGAACCTGGCAAATACAGGCATTACTGAAACTAAAATTATTCCGAAGACCACCAAACTGAAGTTATCCTTCACGAAGGGGATATTCCCAAAAAAGAATCCGATCAGCAAAAACGCAAAGACCCATGCAATCCCGCCGATGATGTTGTAAAAGCCAAATTTTCCATAAGTCATCTTGCTCATTCCTGCTGTAAAAGGTACGAAGGTTCTTAAGATCGGTATGAACCTGGCAAGAAAGATGGCTATGCCCCCATATTTCTCATATAAGTTATGGGCGTCTTCAATATTCTTTTTCTTAATCCGTTTTCCCCCGACTTTTTTCAGAAGATCTATACCATAATTTCTACCCAAATAATAGTTGGTGGCATCCCCTAAGATTGCCGCCGCAATCAGAACGATCAGCAGGATAAGAATATTCATCTTGCCGATGGCTGCAAAAGCCCCAGCGGCAAACAACAATGAATCTCCGGGTAGAAATGGCGTCACCACAAGACCGGTTTCACAAAAGATCACTAAAAAAAGAATGAAGTAAGTCAAATAACCATAACTGTCAATTATGGTGCCCAGGTATTTATCGATATTGAGAAATAAGTCCAAAATCAAGTTCATATAGTCGTACAACCTTATTATTAAGAAAGCATCCTATTGTTTCTTAATAGTTTAGCATACTATGATGCTTTTAGAAACTACAATACCTAATTCTACATTGGGGCATAAGTGAAGAAGGCAATCAGCTTCATCAGCCAATTGCCCTCTTTATATTATCTTGGAGTGTTGCGCCGGCTTAGTTAGCTGTGCTGCTCATTCAATTTTGTAAAATAGTCTGAGCCACCACAAATCTGTTCTATTTTCGGCAAGGCGATATTCAGGGTTTCCTTCAAAACGTCTTCTATGGTTTCCACGGGGATGATCTTTATCTTAGCTTTAACTTCATCCGGTACCTCCTTAAGGTCCGAAACATTGTCTATGGGAATCAGGACTTTCGTGATACCTGCCCGCTCCGCAGCGAGAAGCTTTTCCTTAAGGCCGCCGATGGGCAGCACCGCACCCCGGAGGGTTATTTCTCCTGTCATGGCAAGCTTTGCGTCCACGCTGATCCCGGTAATTAATGAGGCAAGCGCTGTAAAGAGAGTTATGCCTGCAGAAGGTCCATCTTTTTGAACCGCTCCAGAAGGTACATGGATATGAAGATCCTTACCCTTGAAAGCCATAGCGTTTACCGGCAGTCTTGATTTAAGAAGGCTCAGGGAAATCCTTGCAGATTCCTTCATCACATCGCCAAGCTGCCCCGTTAAAATGACCTGATCACTGCCCGGCATTTCTGTAGCTTCGATGAACAGAATTTCTCCGCCCACCGGCGTCCAGGCAAGTCCGGTGACTACTCCCGGCGGATTAACCTGTTGCGCCATATCATGTCTCATAAATTTGCTGCCGAGAATATCCTCTAAATCATCCTCTTTTACAATGAAAGGTTTTTCGACTGTTCCTTCGACTATTTTTTCCGCCACGCTACGAGCCACTGCAGCCAATTGCTTTTTAAGCCCTCTGACGCCAGCCTCCATGGTATAGGCAGAAATGATTTTCTTTAAGGTCTCATCCGGAATATTCAGATCGTCATCAGATAGGCCATGGTCCTCTAAAGTTTCCTTTATGAGATGATCCTTGCCGATGTGAAATTTTTCTTCCGTAGTATAACTTGACAGCTGTATGATTTCCATTCTGTCAAGCAAAGGTCTTGGAATGCTCTCCAGGGTATTTGCCGTGGCTATGAAAAACACGTTCGACAAATCATAGGGCAAATCCAGATAGTGGTCCGTAAAGGTATTGTTCTGTTCAGGATCCAGCACTTCAAGAAGCGCGCTGGCAGGGTCACCATTGTACCCTGTCATCAGCTTATCCACTTCATCTAGAACCATAACCGGATTCATGGCGCCGGCTTTCTTAATGCTTTCGAGAATGCGTCCTGGCATAGCGCCGATATAGGTCCTGCGGTGCCCTCTGATTTCCGCCTCATCTCGGATGCCGCCCAGGCTGAGTCTGATATATTTTCTGTTCAGTGCTTCCGCAATACTTTTCCCGAGACTCGTTTTTCCAGTTCCCGGAGGCCCCACCAGTAGAAGAATGGATCCGTGTTTATCTTTCTTAAGCTGCATAACAGCAAGATGCTGCAGGATGCGATCCTTCACTTTCTCCATGCCATAATGCTGGGAATTCAAAACGCGTCTGGCTTCGCTGATATTTATAGGTTTTTCTGCCTCCATGGTCCAGGGAAGCTTAACAAGCAGATCCAAATAATTTTGAATCACATGGGATTCCGGGCTGGATGGACCCTGGTTTTCCAGTCTATTCAGTTCTTCCAGAGCAACAGTCCTGATGTCTTCCGGCATGTGTGCGTTTTCTATGAGCGTTTTATAGTCTTTGCCACTTTTGCCCGATGAAGGCATATCTTCGTTGAGTTCCTCCTGAATGGCTTTTAATTGGCCGCGAAGGACTGTCTCACGGTAATTCTTGTTTGCTTTCTCCGAGAAGCGCTCAGTCATTTCGATCTGAAGCTCGATGGCTTCCTTATGAAGCAAAAAGCTGTCGATGAATGTGAGCCCACGCTCCTTCAGAGATGCAGTGTCCATAAGGGCATATTTTTCTTCTCTGGTTAAAGGTAAAAACTGGCAGAGATAGCCTATAAGGATATTCAAATCCCTGATCTTATCTATGGTCTTGACTATCGACTCAGATTCTCTGAATTTCGCGGCAATCTGATGGGCAATGTTGAGAATATAGTCCACCATTTCCTGCTGGCTCCTGGCATTAAGGTCAATGACCTCCGGAGCCTGGATGATTTTACCGTAAATGAAAGCATCGCCGATGATAACATCCGATACCTCTACCCTGCTGATTACCTTGATCTGTAGATGATCTGCCTTTTCGCCGTGACTGACTTCCTGTATTTCAAGGGTAACCCCAGTCTTATAAAAATCTCCTTCTTTGATGTCACGTCTGCTGCGATGCCTTCTTAAGGGCAAGGCCACAATTTCCTGGCTTTTCTCGCTGATTGCAGCCAGCTCCTCCTTGCTGAGATGATCTGTTGCTAATGAATAGCTCATTCCCGGCAGCAGGACTATATCTTCCATTATTATTATCATTTGTGTCTTCCTTTCTATTTATAAACGAATGTTCGTTTATAAACCTCGTATTTTATAAGCGAGTTTGCTGCTCGCTTACCGGTTTTTAAAAGTCTTTGATGAGTGCCTTTTGAATAATATAAATCAGTTCATCCAAACGGTCAGTTGCTATTTTTTTTGAATCATAGGTTTTGGCCGCTATGGTTTTCACGGATGAAAAGAGAATCCCATACAAATTATCATTATTAAAATTGTTTAGAATTTCTCTGCTCTTTAAGTCCGTCAGCAGCTGATCCAAATCTTCTGGCCCCTTCATAACGCCGCAGCTCCTATGAAGGATTGGGCAGGAACTGTACTGTTCTATAAAATGAAAAACTTCTCTGTTTTCAATGATATAAAAATAGTACCGCCGCATCAGTTCATCGATAACCGCTTCTCCTGCCATATTGGCTGATACCCGCAAAAGCAGATAATGAAATATATCTTCTGCATATTCCTCATAAATTTCTCTCAGCATAGCATCTTTATTTTCGTAATAGATATAGACCGTCGCTGGAGATACGCCGGAAGCCTTGGCTATCTTGGAAATAGAGGCGCCCTGAAAGCCCTCCTCAAGAACCAGTTGTACCACAGCTTCTTTGATGCTTTTCTGTTTCTCGTCATCTTTTCTTCTCATGCTTACCGCCTACGCTTTTGGGATATATTTGAGACTACTTATGAAGATATTTTTATAATAAACGAACATTCACTTAATGTCAATATGGCTCCGAACTTTTATTTTTAATGCCTTCTGCCTGAAATCACCCAGGGCGCTGGAAATGGCTCAGTCATGTTTTTGCCGTTGACCCTTGATACCTCAATATGTATTGCTTCAGTGCGTTCAAGGCCGTTTTCCCTAAACAAAGTTGGGATAGAAGTCAGTATCTCAAAATTGAGGGTGTAAATCACAAAATGCATGGCGGGATTTATGGCGAGAAGACGTTTTATTTCACTGTCGATCCGTTCAGATGCCACTATAAATGCTACGTCTGGCGTCGGAAGCTGATCCAAGGCGCCCTCTTCAAGAGATTCTATGATTGTTACGTTGTTTAGCCCAAATTTCTCTGCATTCTCTTTCATGGTATCCCTGTCCCTGCTGTCGTATTCCACAGCAATGACACTGCCCTCACTTGCGATCATGGCAGCTTCCACTGCGATGCTCTCTCCTGAAATAATACAGATATTATCCCGGTCCCCGAGACCCAGCTTATTCATGATCACAGCGCGAACTTCCTCACACACATAGTGAACAGAACCGAAGGAGAATCGGCTATTCTCCATTCCTATGAGGTGATTCGCCGCAGTGGCGGGATTTAAAATCAGCATGGCGGCAGAGGCATTGATTCCACGGTCTATCATATCTGAGAGCTTATTATGTTTGATCTCTCCCGATGGATCTGATCCCTCGTTGTACCAGATATCACAGTCTCCAAGCTCAGCATTCCATATGTCGTAAAAGATATCCGGATGTCCGGCATCGGTAAAAGTCAGAACCGCCCTATTGCTCATAATAGCCGGTATCAGGTTCTTGTTCTTTCCGGTAATATCGAGGATTTTTAGGTTTGCCAGGTCGATATCAACGTTTTGTGAGAAATACTGAAGCCAGGATAAAATGACCTCATTGGTAAATATTTTCGTTTCCACAGACAAAACCTCCTTATCAGCAATTATTTATATTCTTACAAAGTTTATTATACTCTATTTTGGAAATTTGCTCCAAATCTCATCAGATTTTTTAAACGCTGGTGCGTTCCAGCAGGCGTTCCCACTTCTGATCCACACTTTGCTGGGCTTCATCGATCATCCACTCATTGCCCTTTTGGAACATATGGCTGAATCTGCCCTGAGAACGGAAATAATCTTCCACGGGCAGCTTTTTCTTCGGCGTATAGTTCAGGCGCCACACACCATTCTCTACTTCGTAAAGGGGCCAGACGCAGGTATCCACAGCCAGCTTTATAATCTCATGAAGCTTGGCCATAGGGTAGTCCCAGCCGCGGGGGCATGGGGACAGTACGTTTAAAAAGCTGGGGCCTTTAGTGTAAATGGCTTTGTAAGACTTGGTGTGAAGATCCTTTAAATTTCCTATAGGCGCGGTCTGGGCCACATAAGGGATATGATGGGCTACCAGAATCTCAGTGAGATCTTTTTTGCCCTGTATCTTGCCATCCTGAGCGGATCCAACGCCTGTAGTGGTCGTCCGGGTAAAACGCGGCGTCGAAGAAGAACGCTGGATGCCGGTATTCATATAAGCTTCATTGTCATAGCAGACGTAGACCATGTCATGCCCCCTCTCCATAGCACCGGACAGGGATTGAAATCCTATATCATAAGTACCGCCGTCACCGGCGAAAGTAATAAACTTGACAGTACCTTCCACCTTGCCGCGGCGCTTTAAAGCGTTATAGGCTGCCTCTACACCGGAGCATGTGGCTGCGGCGTTTTCAAAGGCAGAATGGATGTAGCTGTCCATATAAGCAGTATAAGGATACATAAAGGTAGAAACCTCAAGACAGCTGGTCGCATTGACTACCACTGCCCTATCCTCTTTTTCCAAGGCACGCAGAACTCCCGATACGACGATTCCGGCTCCGCACCCTGCACAGAGCCGATGTCCGCCGGTGAGACGCGCAGGCTTTTCAACTTCGTGTTTCAGATCATATATTGTGCTCATCTTGTCTCCTCCTTTGTCTCTGACCCATATGGGTATATACCGGTCCGGTTTCCCCGGTCACTGCAATGTCCGACAGCCGGGCGAAGACTTTTTCAATATCCTCTGTCTTAAGGTCGCGGCCGCCCAGACCATAAACGATGTTGATCAAATGGGGACGCCGCTTCAAATCATATAAAGCGCTTCGGGTCTCTGCATATAAAGGTCCTCCGTTTGCCGAAAAACTTTCGGATTTATCCATAACAGCTACTGCCTTCGTATTAGCCAGTGCCTTGGCCAGTTCCTCTCCCGGGAAGGGACGGAATACCCTGACTTTAATAAGGCCTGCTTTGACCCCACCCTCCCTCAGCTTGTCGACGGCGGCTTTGGCAGTTCCGGCGCTTGATCCGATTAAAACCAGAGCAAGGTCGGCATCCTCCATTTTGTACTCTTCAATCAGACCATAGCGCCTGCCGGAAATCTTCTCAAAATCTGCAGCTACCTCAAGTACGCGGGATTTGGCCGACTTCATTGCCTCAGCCTGCATAACCTTGTGTTCCATATAATAGGAACTGATATCATAGGGGCCAACGGCCAGAGGGTTTTCTTTTTTTAGGAGATAATTTTCGGGATTGTATTCCCCGACAAACTTTTGCACGGCATCTGTCTCCAAAAGCTCAATATTCTCTACTGCATGGCTGGTAATAAACCCATCCATACAGGTCATCACCGGCAGCCTAACCCCCGGAGTCTCTCCAATTGGCATAGCCATTAGGAAATTGTCATAAGCTTCCTGATTGTTTTCGGCATAGATTTGGATCCAGCCGCTGTCACGGGCGCCCATAGAATCGGAATGGTCGTTGTTGATGTTGATCGGCCCGGATAGGGCGCGGTTAACGCAGGCCAGCGTAATAGGCAGACGACATGAAGCCGCCACATATAAAAGCTCATGCATCAGCGCCAGTCCACAGGATGAAGTCGCACTGATGGCTCTTGCCCCTGCTGCTTCCGCTGCAATGCAAACAGACATCGAACTGTGCTCCGACTCCACAGTGACATATTCAGTGTTGACCTCTCCATTAGCCACATATTGGGCGAAGTATTCGGGGATCTCTGTCGAAGGCGTAATCGGGAATGCGCCCATGACGTCAGGATTGATCTGCTTCATAGCGTAGGCTACCGCTTCGTTTCCTGTAAAACATTTACTCATCCTGCACCTCGCCTCCGATCACCATTTTGATCGCTGCGAATGGGCATACATTCTCACAGATGCCGCAACCTTTACAGTGCATAAAATCGAACTCCAGACGTTTTCCATCCTTCACAGGAATAGCGCTATCAGGGCAGAATGGCACGCAAAGCATGCAGTGTTTACAGGCTTCCGGCAGAAAAACCGGTGTATCGCTGCGCCAGGTACCGGTATCGAATTCCCTTGCGGTTCCAGGTTCATAGATTTCTCCACCGGGAGTCAGATCTTCCCAGGGGGTTTGTTCATTGATATCCTTGGCATGAATCATCCTACCTGCACCTCCTCCATGGATTTTTTAAGCGTTGCCATATTCCCCTCAATAACCTGGGGCTTGTCAGTAAATTTATGATTAAAGGATTCTTCTATATCCGCTAAAAAACGGTCGACCTCCAAAACACCGCTGACTTTGACCACAGCTGCCAGCAGAGGCGTATTTGGGAAATTTCTGCCCAGAATCTCTTCCGAAATACGGCGGCCATCTATGGTGCAGACCTCCCCGCTCCAGCCTCTAAGCAGAGGCCGTATCTCCAGGGGCGATTTGGCCGTATTCACGATAACAGCTCCGCCATCCTTCAGCCCTCTGGTAACGTCGACGCTGCTGAGCAGGGTTTCATCCAAAACGACCACGTAATTCGGATAGTATATATTGGAATGGATCGTACTGCGTTTTTCGCAGATGCGATTATACGCCGTGATAGGTGCTCCCATGCGCTCCGGTCCATACTCCGGGAATCCCTGGACAAATTTTCCTTCCAGACTGGCCACTTCCGCCAGCAGCAGGCAGGCCATCTTCGCACCCTGTCCGCCTCGGCCGTGCCAGCGAATTTCTACCATATCGCTTGTCCCCATCATTTATTCCTCCACTTATATTAATCGCTATTAAAAAAGCCTTCGTTCCGCAAAGGTACGAAAGCCCGAAAGCTATTCGTTATAAAACACATCAATAAGCCTACATTAATATGCTTTCACTTGAATTTAATTAAACTAAATATAACCACTTGGCTGGGTTTTGTCAATAAACGATTCTGAATGCAAATTTAAATTTGACATATTGTATTATTTATGTTACTATTAATTATTAAAACAATTGTTTAAATTAATGATTATCTAAAAAGTGAGAGAAGGTGGTATATATGTTAGGTCTTGGCGTCGTTGGAACCATTATAGTTGTAATCGTATTGCTAAAGATATTAGGCGTTATATAAATTAAAAAGCTTATTAATTTGAGATTCCTTGGAATTTTTCTTGGGAATGTAATATTAGATAATAGAATAAAGGAATTGAGGTTTGTTATGAGTGAATTTAAGAATAAAATTGTCAATGCTAAGGATAAAGTGGCCGGAGAAGTTAAAGAGGCTGTCGGAAAGGCTACCAAAAATGAAGAGTTGGAACTGAAAGGTAAGCTTCAGTCTACCAAAGCGGATGTTAAGGGTAAGATTGACAGCACCGGCAAAAAGATTGCCGGCGATATCAATGACCTATTAGACAATAAAAAAAGGTAATATATTTAAAACTACTCTTTAATTAGGGTAGTTTTATTTTTTGCGCGGCCTATGGCCTAGCCTCTTTGTCCTTTGTGGTCGAAAATCGAAATCTATATCCGAGTCTAGTGCGGACAATAGTTCGCCTGAGAAATAAGATAAAGCGAATAAATGCTAAACTTGAGCAGAATTAATAACGCTTCTGTAAAATTGATGCGGACTATTTGAATTTATGTTAAAATTGATTAAAAATATAATATAACGAACAATCGGTTGGGCGGATATCCCGTTTTCAAGA
>JBBRXH010000040.1:0-10939 GCA_038248565.1 Peptostreptococcales bacterium
AGCCTTGCAATCATGATCCTTTGGGCTTGGGGAGAGCCGGCCCCATGCATGGATTCGGTGCGGTAGCCGACAGAGCCCGTCCCAAGGGTCAGGTTTTCAATGAGTCTAAAAATGCGCATGCGGTTTTCCGTGGGCACGGAATCGACGCCGCGCAGGTATTTATCAAGATAGTGACCGATCACCGGACTTCGGAAGTCCTTCTCGGAAGGCTGAGTGACCATGAGGCCGCCTGCGATGTCCTCAGCAAGTCGACCGATCTCATAGGGGAATCTGGTGACGTTTTGCTTGCAGACGTTCGCCAGCATCAGGTCGATGAGATAGGCTCCGGAAGGCGTTGCATAACCTTCGTAGGAGCAGGCGAGGGCTGATGAGTAGATGGTCTCATTCAAGTGGGTCATCTCTATGAGTTTATCCTTGATATGGGAAGCTTTGGCAACGCCGTTATAGTCAGCTGCGAGAGCCGCTGCGCCGATTAGAACATCGCCGACGCCTACTTTGCAGGCGTAGCTGGGTCTATGATGGCCGCCAAATCGTTCCACCAGAGTGCCGACAAAATCTGTTTCCCCATTCAGGAAGATCCGTTCATTGGGAACAAAGACGTCGTCAAAAATAATCAGAGCCTCATGACCGCCATATTGGCTGTTGCCGACATCGATTTCTGTGCCTTCCATTTTCCTTGTATCGCAGGACTGACGCCCATAAACCAGGACGATTCCTGGAGAGTCAGAGGGGACAGAAAAACAGACAGCATAATCCTTATCCGCCGGTTCCATTGAAATAGTAGGCATACAGAGGACTTCATGGGAGTTGACTATGCCGGTCTGGTGAGCCTTGCAACCTCTGACCACGATACCATCAGGTCTGCGTTCCACTACCCGCAAATATAAATCCGGGTCCACCTGCTGACTTGGCGTCAAACCGCGGTTGCCTTTGACGTCCGTCATGGCACCATCTGTCACAAGGTCTTCATCCTGAACATATCTGAGGAATTTGACGAAGCGGGGTAGATAATTTGTTCCGTACTTCTGATCCACTTCGAAAGCCGTGCTGTAAACTGCGTTGAAAGCATCCTGGCCTACGCACCGCTGAAAGCAGCAGGCTGTTTTTTGGCCTAAAAGCCGCTGGCGCTTGACCTTCTTGACAAGGTCGCCGGTGTCCTGGAAGATGTGATTAAATCTGTTGATCTTCTCTCCGGACAAATGGGAGGTAGCCGTCATCAAATCCTCGTACTCCGGATCCAAAGCCAGATCATAGGTCACAGCCACCGCGTTCATCGAGGGAATAATAATAGGATGATCTACAGGAACATCAATCTTTTCGCCAAACATGTAGACATTGAGATTGAGCTTTCTGAGACTTTCGATATAGTCTTTGCCATTTTTCATCGTCATGAGAATCTCTCCTTTCGCATCTGCTAAGATACACTTATGTTAACATATTTATTAGGGATAATATATAAATGGCAGTAGAAATCTACCGGACATCTGAGTAGAAATATCTGACGCTATCGTGTATAGTAATAATATCAAAAAATGAGGAGGACAGACAATTGATCAGAAAATACAGGGATCCTATAGTAATGTTTATCCTGTTTATAGGGATTGCCGTCGGATTTTGGATTTGGTCTGGAAGCATTTTCTTTCTCTTTAACTTTGCCTATATCGGCTCTTTTTTAGCCCTTGGTTTATTCCTGAACGTCAGGGGATACAAGCAGTCGAGGCTTGTGGTACAGCTTGGCGTTGGCTTATATATGCTGGTGGGCTTAGGGATTCTTCAGAGAGAAAATATGCAGCTGGAAGGATTTTTTTACTATGCATTTCTCGGCGTGTTCCAGGCGGCTCTCATTCATTATGCTGTGGCGAAAATTGCAGGGCCGCTTTTATTTGGAAGAGGCTGGTGCGGTTATGCCTGCTGGACGGCCATGGTCCTCGACTTTCTGCCTTATAAAATACCCCAAAATCCAAGAGTCATAAGACTGGAGAAGCTGCGTTATTTCTTGTTTGTTATTTCCCTCTCCTTCGTTGCCTGTCTGTTTATTTTTAAAGTGGCTGATCTTGAAAGGATCATGTTTGTCGCTTTTATCGCCGGAAACCTTCTTTACTATATTGTCGGTATCGCTCTCGCTTTTTTACTTAAAGATAATCGGGCCTTCTGCAAGTATATTTGCCCAATTACAGCCTTTTTAAAACCGGCCAGCTATTTTTCTTTGACGAGAATCAAAGTCGATACCGAGAAATGCATAAAATGTGGCAAGTGCCTCAAAGTCTGCCCGATGAACGTTGACATGCTTAATAACAGCAGAAGACGCAAAAATGGGACAGAGTGTATTTTATGCATGACCTGCATAAAAATCTGTCCCAAGAAAGCCCTGAAAATATAAATCTATTCGTACCTCAGCGCCTCGATAGGGTCGAGTTTGGCTGCCTTGCTGGCCGGATAATATCCGAAGAAAATCCCGATGGCCATGGAAAACAGTACGCTGATGATGATGATGGGCACTGAAATAGACGGCGGTGTCTTTAAAATCGCCGAGCCCACGGCTCCAAGTAAGATGCCTAGTATGACGCCGATGATGCCGCCGATGACACAGATGATGACTGCTTCAACGATAAACTGCATCCTGATGTAGGAGCTTCTTGCGCCTAATGCCTTTCGGGTACCGATTTCCCTGGTACGTTCGGTGACGGAGACCAGCATGATATTCATGACGCCGATACCGCCGACCAGAAGAGATATGGCGGCAATGACTGCCACTGCGACGGAAATATTATTCAAAAAAGAGGTCATGGTGGAAATGGTGTTTTCCATATTCATGGCGTTGCCCTCCCATTTGACATTATTGGCATAAAGTTTATCCATATAAGCCTGAATATCCACGGTAAATTTTGTCGTATCCACATTGATTTTCGACGTGACAGTTAGGCTCTGGTAATTCTTGTTCACAGAGGTTTCCTTAGCTGCGCTGACCGGGATATAAAGCTCTGTACGGGTGTCTTTGGCGGAAGCGATGGCAGGACCAAAACTTGATGCTTCATATTTGTAGACACCGACAATCATATAGGTTTCGATGGTGTTGGTACCGTAGGCTTTGATTTCTTTGCCGATGGGATCCGTATTTTTGGGAAACATATTTGATACCAGCTGATTGGATACCACAGCTACTTTTCTGCTGCCCTTAACGTCTTTTTCCGTGATATATCTGCCGGAAATCAGTTTGACATTTCCGGAATCCTTATAGCCTTCATTGGTTCCGATGACGCTGACATTGGCATAGAGGTGACCCTCCTGAACTTTGGCCGCACCAACGTTATGAACAAGACCGATGGTTTTAATTCTATCAGCAAAATGCTCCTCAAAAGCTAAAATCTGTTCCTCTGAGAGGAGGTCGCTCTCGCTTGGCGTAGCTGCGCCGGTTCCGATGAAGGAGGGCGGTCCTCCGCCTTCGTTTTGGGTTCCCTTCTCGCGAACATAGACGATAATATTGCTGGCGCCAAAATTCTCCATAGTGGTTTTGAAGGAAGCCGTTAGGGAATTCCCTACAGATACGATGGCAATAACCGAAGCAATACCGATGATGATGCCCAGCATGGTGAGCAGGGAGCGCATTTTATTGGATCTTAGGCCTGCGATGGCAAGGAGAATGTTTTCTTTTATAAACATTGGTTTGCCTCCTCAGTCTGGGGCGTGCCTTCCGTTTGGTTCGCGCCTTCCGTTTGGTTCGCCCCCGCCCCGCTATGCTGATATCTGTTAAAACCTGCGGTGTTGCACTTTTGGGCTACAATTATGCCATCCTTTAGGGTGATGATTCTTTGGGTCTCGGAGGCGAGTTCCTTATTATGGGTAATCAGAATGATGGTTTTACCTTCC
This sequence comes from Peptostreptococcales bacterium, assembly GCA_038248565.1. Taxonomy (GTDB): domain Bacteria; phylum Bacillota; class Clostridia; order Peptostreptococcales; family Anaerovoracaceae; genus JBBRXH01. The sequence goes on from JBBRXH010000040.1 coordinate 3,868, forward strand.
TGCTTATGAATTTTATGAAACAGGTCTACAACAAGATGACCGGTCTGAGAATCCAGCGCACCGGTAGGTTCGTCAGCTAAAATAATTGATGGGTTGTTGGCTAGAGCTCTTGCGATGGCTACTCTTTGCTTTTGACCTCCGGACAGTTCGTTGGGCATAAAATGTATGCGGTCACCGATGCCTACAAGCTCTAATAACTCTTTTGCACGTTCGATGCGCTTTTTTTGATCCATACCGGCATAGAGCATAGGTAGCTCCACATTTTTGAGGGCTGAATTTCTGGGAATCAGGTTGAAGGTCTGAAAGACAAATCCGATTTTTTTATTACGGACGTCAGAAAGTTCATTGTCGGACATCTCTTCTATTGAAATCCCATCCAGGGAGTAAGTGCCGCTGGTTGGCCTGTCTAAGGCCCCGATGATATTCATCAGGGTACTTTTGCCGGAGCCGGAGGCGCCAACTATGGAAATGAATTCACCTTTCTTCACTTTAAGGTCGATATCTTTGATGATGTGCACTTCGTTTGGCAACCCGATGAAAAAATTCTTAACGATATTTCTCATATCGATGATATTTTCTTTATTCATGGAAGTCTCCTATTTCACTTTTGCCTGAGTTTTCAGATTGAGGGCCTCTCCGTTTTTAAGGGCTGCCGGAATATTGATGACCATTAATCCGTCGGTTAGATCCGCGCCATTGATTTCAACAAAGAAATCTGTCTGCATGCCGGTTTCCACGGGTATCGCTTTTGCTATATAGCCATTTCCCTGCTTTTCAGCGACATAAATGATGTTTTTCCCGGTGGCGTCCTGGGTGACGGCATCATAGGGCACCGTGTAGAGGGCTTTTTTTTCTGCTATGATGATGGATAATCTGGCGTTCATACCTATTTTGAGGGCAGGATCCTTGTCGAGTATGGCTACTTTAGCCTCAAACTCAACGTCACTTGAAGCAACAGTAAGTCCCGAGGCGCTTTTGGTTGCCGCAGGCGATATACTGGTGATGCTGGCTTTTATGGATTTGTCCCCTGTTCCGTCAGTTTTAAGGGTGACGGATTGACCTGCTTTGATGGAGCCCACATCGAATTCCTTGATGCCTGTCTTTACAATGAGGTTTCCTGTATCTTCAACCACAAACAGGACGCCGGAGGCCGGTGTGCCTACAGTGGCGTTGACCATAGTCACAGTACCGTCGATAGGGGCCTTGATAGCTGCGTCATTAAGCTGACTCTGCAACTTGGACAGAATGATTTGAGCACTTCTGTTGTTATAATTTGCCTGAGCCAGCTTCAAATTGTTTGAAGCGGTTTGCAGCTCCATCTGGGAGATATCGCCTAACTCGTAGGAAAGCTTGCTGCTGTTATATGCTAACTGGGCATTCTCAAGCTGGATTTTCGTAGTAGCTTCTGAGACTACCGCGCTTGCTCTCGCCTGCTCTACATCTTTAGAGAGAGAAGAGGTGTCAAGTCTGGCCAGGATAGTACCTGCCTTAACGACATCACCCAGCTTCGCGGAAATACTCTTTACCGGATAAATCAGGGTCGTATAGACATTTTCCGACTTGGCGCTTTCGATCGTTCCCGAGACATTGACGCTGTCGATGAGCTGAGTTTTAGCGAGAACTGTATAGTCGAGTCCGGCTGCGCCGCCTGCTATGCCTGCATTCGGATTCAATATTTTAGGCACTATAAGTATCGCCAGAATCAGAAGGATAACGATTGAACCTATGATAATCTTTTTGCGCGTCATTTTTAATTCCATGATTGACCTCCCTTATGAGTTATCAAATTAATATAATCACCAAACTAATGGAGCATTAAATAGTATAAATTTTTAGTTTCCCTGCTTTTTCGAGACATAACTCAAATAGGAGGTGCTGAGATTCAGCCGATCAAGTAGGATCTGAAGTTCCTGATTATTTACTTCAAGCTGCAGATCCTGAACCTGCTTATTTGAAGCGAAGCCAAATTTCTGCTTAAGCTGCATGCCTGTAAGCTCAATATTTTTGACATTTAGCTTTGTAATCCTTGTCTGAAGAGCAGCATAGGCGGTTTTTAAGGCCGAATACTGATCCTGAAAATCCAGTTTCACTTTCTCGCGGGTTTGGGCTAAAGCCAGTTCTGCAGCGATGATATCGTACCTGTATTTATAGGGATCATAGCTGCCTGAGGCTAGCTTGTTGATGCTCTGAAGACTGATTTCTGCTGTTTTTATGCTGACGCTGTTTGCAAGAACCGCTTTGAGATCATCGGCGACTACTAATAAGGGGATTGCCGAAAAGTCAAAAGAAGTCACAGGATCAACAGTAACAGTTGCAGCTTCGGAAATGCCCAAAGCGGAACGCAGCTTATTAAGCAGGATAGAGGTCTGTTCTTCCTGATTCGCCAGACTGATCTTCAAATCAGAAACCTGGGTAGCAAAAGTATCGACCTGTTTCTTTGAAATATAACCGATTTTAAGCCTCGCCTGAAGCCCGGCAAGCTGGGATTCCTGAGCGGATAAACTTTTTAGGGTAATCTGGTTTTGAGTCTGGGCAGAGAGGTAAGAAAGATATTGACCCTGAGCAGCCAGGACAAACTGTCCGACCTGCTGATCGTATACCAGTTTTGCTGCATCCAGATTAAATTTGGCGCTGTTTAAGCTGTTTCGCAGTGCGTCCAGCTGATCTGAAAGTGACTTTGCCGTGGCCCATTCTGCCGGAGTCGTCAAAGGCATGGCGTCGTACTGTTTTTTAACCTTATTGTAATCCGACAGGGCTGTGCTGTAGGTCAAATTTGATTTATCCAGGTTGTTTTTTGCAAGAGCCATATTTGAGCTGCTGCTCAGCATAATGCTTTCGATACTGGCAAGATTAAGCCTTATAGTATTGCCGCTGTTGCTTGTGCTACTGCTACTGCTGCTTTCTGCCGCCATAACCGGCAATGCGGAGCCTAACACAAGCACGGCTGCCAATATTAGTGCTATGAATTTTTTCAATGGAAGTCCCCCCTTTTATTTTCATTTATGAAAAGAAAAAGACTTTACATAAATGGTACTTTACGATGAAATTATATAACTATTGATTTTCTATCACAACTATATTATATTGTAATTAGCCGAAATAGTAAGCAAGAATTAATAGTAAACAAAATGCTACAAAAATACGATAACATAATTCAATTACCTTGTCAACAGATGGTATTGACACAGATGGTATTCAACTCATATATTAAAGATACCTGATTCCTATACCCATATTAAGGAGAATTAAAAGTGAAGACACAAATAGTAAATGAAATCAGTAGGGATCTACTTTTACTGATGCCAATGTTTCACGAAAAGCTGATTAAACCCAGCGAAGGGCTTATGAGTGACAGCCTAAGCAGGATGCAGTTTTTTACGATTAATATCCTGATGCACGATGGATTGGCATCAATGACGGAGCTTTCGTCAAAGATGGAAATGCCAAAGCAGCAAATGACTAAAATCATCAATCGACTGTGTGATGCCGGCTTTGTGGAGCGCCTATATGATAAAGCAGATAGAAGAATCATAAGAATAAAGGTCACGACTTCAGGGGAGACTTATTTAAAGGATAATAGGGCAAGGTTAATTGAGCTTGTTTCAATAAACGTGAGCAAGCTTGAAGACAGCGATATTGAAGAAATGAGAAGGGCCACAGATAGCCTCACGCGAATTTTGCCGAAAATCGGAAAAATTACAGGTTGAAACGGAGGGTAATAATGTCGACTTATTTTTACGAAACAAAATTGGGTAGACTGGGGGTTACTGAGCTTTCCGGCAGCATCACTCAAGTCTATTTTGAACAGGACCAGTTACCGGAGGATTTGATCATAGAAGAGACTGAGCTTCTCAAAGAAGCCGGAAGGCAGCTAGTGGCCTACGCTGAAGGAGAGCTGAAGCAATTTGATCTACCTATTGATCCTGACGGAACTGCTTTCATGAAGCAGGTTTGGTCAAGCCTCGTTGAAATACCTTACGGACAGACGGCTTCCTACAAGGAAATTGCTGAGGCCATTGGAAACCCAAAAGCTATGAGAGCTGTAGGCCTGGCCAACAAAAGAAATCCCATCCCGCTCATCATTCCATGTCATAGGGTTATCGGAGCAAATGGCAAAATGGTGGGCTTCGGCGGAGGCATACCCCTCAAGGAGAGGTTGCTAGGGCTCGAGGCAGAAAATAGCTAAACGCCTGATTTATTATATCTAATATAGAAATTGTTTTAATTAAGCTATAAGGCTTTTTAAGTCTGAAACAAACTCTTCGATATCAGCAGCCGTAGTGTCAAAAGAGGCTACGCAGCGGACATCTGTTCCGTTGATGACTTCGAAACCATACTTATCATATAATTTTTGCGCCCAGGCTTTCGGCATTCTGATGAAGACCATATTTGCCGGGGACTCATAAGCCAAAGATAGACCTGAAATCCTTTGGACTTCATCCCTTAACAGCTGAGCCATGTTATTGGCATTGGTGGCATTATCCTTCCAAAGATCCTTCTCGAGATAGGCTAAAAACTGGGCAGAGACGAAGCGCATCTTTGAATTCAGATGCATGCCCTGCTTTCTGATATACTTCATGCTTTTATCCAGCTTTTTATTAAAGACCACGACTGCTTCGCCATACATCATACCGTTCTTGGTTCCGCCAAAAGATAAAATATCGACGCCGGTATCCGCGATCATTTCCTTGAAGCTTTTCCCCGTAGCCACTGAAGCATTGGATAATCTGGAACCATCCACGTGCAGATATAGATCATTGGCCTGGGCAAAATCGGCCAGCGCTTTTATTTCAGCCGGCGAGTAAGCAGTTCCCATCTCAGTGAGTTGTGAGATGGAGATAACCTTCGGCTGACTCTCGTGTTCGTTACCGATCACATCGAGATACTTTTCTGCATCCGCCGGTGTGATTTTTCCGTCATGATGGTCGACGGGCAAAATTTTGCTGCCTGTAAACCTTTCAAAAGCGCCACACTCATCGACATTGATGTGTGCTCTATTTGAACAGATGCAGCCTTCAAAGGCATGCAAGGCTGAGCTGAGACCCAGAACGTTGGCAGCAGTGCCGTTTAATACAAAATATACCCCCGGACCTGTGCCGAATAAAGCCTGAATTTTCCTGATGGCCTCAGCAGTATAGGGATCGTCGCCGTAGGATGAAACATGACCAACATTGGCCTGCTGCATTTTTTCGATTACTTTTGGATGTACCCCGGAGTTGTTATCGCTGACGATCATAATATCCTCCTAATAGATCATTTTTAAAAGTGCTGTGATTCCTGCACCAAGCAGCGCGGTTATAGGAATAGTGACAACCCAAGCCCATAAAATGCTTTTGGCGATGATCCATTTAACGGCGGAAAATCTTTTTGCTGACCCTACGCCCATGATTGCTGTTGAAATGACCTGTGTCGTACTGATTGGCGCACCAATTTCAGAAGCGACCTCAATAACGATGGCGGCAGCTGTCTGAGCTGCGAAGCCTCCAATGGGCTCAAGCTTAGTGATACTGGTTCCCATGGTTTTAATAATCTTCCATCCGCCTACTGAGGTACCGATTGCCATAGCTATGGCACAGGATAATTTGACCCACAGCGGAATGGCATCATCTTTAGTCATAAAGCCCGCACTTACAAGGGCCAGGGTTATAATTCCCATGGATTTCTGGGCATCATTCTTACCATGAGCAAAAGACATCAGGATGGCAGAAAAAATTTGAATTTTCGAAAACCAGCCGTTCACCATGCGATGGGAAAAGGGCGATAAAATGCGGTAAAGCAGCCACATCAGCGCAAATCCAAATACAAAGCCAATTAATGGAGACGAGAACAAGGGGATAATGATTTTATGCAGGACGCCGTCCCATAATACTTTTTTAAAGCTCATGGCATAGACGATAGAAGAGCCAATCAATCCGCCGATCAGTGCATGGGAAGAACTGCTGGGAATCCCTATAAACCAGGTAATCAGATTCCAGATAATAGCAGCCAGCAGAGCAGCCATGATGACGTACTGCTCAAGGTTACCGTCAATGAGGCCTTTGGAGATAGTCTTAGCCACCTTTTCGCTGGCTAAGGCGCCGGCAAAATTAAAGGTCGCCGCCATTAGAATGGCCATCGTAGGGGTCAGTACCCTTGTAGAGACCGTTGTGGCGATTGAGTTTGCCGTATCATGAAATCCATTGATGAAGTCAAAGCTTAAAGCTAAAACGATAACGATAATCAGAGAAATACTAAGCATGCTTCATGACAACTCCCTCTATAATATTTGCGACATCTTCACAGGCATCAATGGAATCTTCCAGAAATTCGTAAATTTGCTTCCACTTGACAACCTCGAGGGCATTGGTCTCAGTTTCAAAAAGGCTTTTAATTGCACTTCTGTAGACAACGTCGCCTTCGTTTTCGATTCTGTTGACTTCAATAATTTTTTCCCGGAGAAGCTTGCTGCGCTTCATACGCCTAAGTTCGTTGACGACGATCTTAAGTTCTTGTACGCTTTCGACGATAAGGGTCGCCATTCTTTTAGCGGAATCCCTTATTTCGGTCACATGAAACAAGTCAAACTTGTTAGCAGCTTCTTCGATGGTATCCACGATATTATCCATTTCCTTGGCTATAGCATAGATGTCTTCCCGATCGATCGGGGTTATGAAGGATGCGTTCAGGGCCTTCATGATTTTGTGCACATGGGTGTCGCATTCGTGTTCGATATCTTTTAAATACGCTATTTTACTGCCGATATCTGTATAATCATTCATTAGATTTTCCAGAAGGAGGGCTGCCTCGAGAGTCTTCTCTATAGTTTCATCAAACAAATCATAAAAAACGTCTTCCTTCTTTTTAAGACTAAATATCATATTCGCTACCTCTCTTATCTTTACATTAATCAAAAATTCTTACCCACGTTATTATGTCAGATTCCATGCCTTATATCAAATACTATTTCACTGATAACCAATAATAAATAGATAACTTTAACTTCAGCGGTTCACGAGCCTTAATTCTCCTTGAAATTCCGGGCCAATGCCCATACAATATAATTAATCAGCACAAATGGAGGGGATGAAATGAA
>JBBRXH010000041.1:0-10890 GCA_038248565.1 Peptostreptococcales bacterium
CCTACATCAAAGAAGTAGTAATTACAGGATCGGCCGATGGCTTCCATAAAGTTGATATATCCATGACTACCTCGGTTTAAGTTCCAAAGATCGCAGGCATAGGTTTTCTCTCCGATCCTAATAACACCGCCATCATAGAGTTTTTTGTTGGGATCCAGTCCACTTTCAAGGGCAGTTGTCCCCGTAACCATTTTAAAAGTCGATCCCGGCTGAACTGCCGTACGCATGGCGACATTGAAGAGCGGCAGTGGGGATAAGGGATCCCTCGGATTGGTTCCCTGGAGAGAATCCCAGGCAGCCTGACTTATGCCGGTTGCGAATAAATTCGGATCAAATGCTGGATAACTGGCCGATGCAAGTATGTCTCCCGTATTGACATCAATTGCAACTACAGCACCGACATCAGCTCTCGTGTAGGTCTTGGAATAGTTGTAATTGCCCCATTTACTTTTAAATTCTCCACCGACACTAATTTCATCCAATGCCTGTTTTAGCGCCTTTTCCGCTGTCTTCTGGAGCTCGAGGTCAATAGTGAGATAAATGTCCTTACCCTTCTGTGCCGGTATCTCATCAATGACCCGAACCAGCTTCCCAAAAGCATTGACTTCTACGCTTTTGGTGCCATCCTGGCCTTTAAGGACATCCTCATAGGATTTCTCAATGCCATCCTTTCCGATCAGGTCATTGGAATTATAATTGAGCTCGTCCACATAATAGGCCTTCTCGCTTTCAGAGATCCGACCAAGATAGCCTAAAACATGAGCAGCTGTCTTGGTATTCGGATATGATCTTATGGATTCTGCAACAACCTCTACCCCTGGGAATTGCATTCTTCCCTCTTCAAGGGTAATAATAGTCTGATTTGATACGCCCTGAGCGATTTTGGCTGGCATATAGCTCTTGAATCCCAGCGAAGACAGTTCATTTCTGACTATCAATATTTTCCTGATATCCGATAAGGACAAGCTTGAATCAATTTGGTACTTTTCAATCAGTTTATAAAAAGCTTCCTTTGCCGTCAGTTCTTCAGGCAGATTCAGCTTTTGCAGAAAGCTTTCCTTATTCAAGTTTTCAAGGTATTTCATGTTTTTAACCGATATCGGAGGAAAAATATTATAAACGGTCTGCATCTGCTGCTGTGCTTCATATTTATCGATGCCCTCAGCGATGTTTTGTCGTCTTTTTATTTCAGCAAAAGCCTGTTCGGCTGTATAGGTAATCGGCAGTCCTTGAGAAATAAGCCAATTCTCAATGGTTTTCTGATATGTGTAATAGAACTGCTCATTTTGGATAACTATTGGGAAATTATCAAAATACTGATCGCCATTTTTTTCAAATGTATTAATCAGCGACAATGAAAGCGCGTTGATCTCAGGGTTTTTCAGATTATTGGCATTCAGCTGCACTGTAAAGCTCGGTATATTAGTAGCTAAAAGCCTCCCGTACCTGTCTTTGATTTCACCCCTGGGGGCCACGGTATAAATATTCTTAACGCTCATATTCTGTGAAGCTGTCGCCCATTCTTCTCCCTGAACCACAGTCAGAGAGAAGAGCCTGATCGTCAGAACAGACATCATCAGCAGAATTGTCAGCAGTATTTGATTATTCCTCGATTTGAGCCAGTTGTTCATTTAACACCTACATATATTTGAAGCCGCGATATTTTATAACTTTTCTGACAATAATCCAATAGAGCATAAACAGGAGCGCTGTATTGTAGAGAATTGACACAGGCTGTTTTGCCAGCATGTATAAAAACTGGTGAATGCCGCCGAATAGTCCTGAAATTGCCCAGTACATCATATTATAGCCCAAGGTACCGCCAATGGAAATAAATATAACAGAAAGGTAATTGTCTCTATATAAATAGCGTTTTGCTTCAGTCACTGCCAGCGCTACCAAAAAGTAGCAGGCTGAACTGATTCCAATCATATCGGAAAAAATAATATCCTGAAGCAATCCGAAAATAATGCCAAATATAATGCCATGAGGCTCATCAAATAAAAATGAAGAGGCAATGACAAGAATCAGGATTAAATTTGGAGCTACACCAAACAAAGATATATTATGTATCACAGTCGACTGCAATAGAAACGCAGCCAAAAACGCAACAAATATATATCTATATTTCATGATTGCTCCTACTCCGCTGTTCCCCAAAATATACTATTTCGGGGTCACAACCATTATTTTCTGCAAACTTTTAAATTGGGCGCTCGGTTCAATTGTGATCGCCTTAAGCAGTTGATCGTTCTCCCAAAAAGCCTTCGTGACTTTCCCGATGACTATCCCGGCAGGGTAAGTGCCAAGTCCGGAGGTTATGAGAATATCCCCTTCGATAACTGCCGCACCTGCGTCCAGCATATAACCGTTGAGTCCGCCTTTTCCATTGCCGGATAAAACCCCTAGAAGTTTCACATCGCGAAACACTCTGAAGCTGACGGAGTTGTTTTCATCGATGACCGATATGACTTTAGCCGAATGCTTTCCAACGGAAAATACTCTGCCGACAAGTCCATCCCCGCTTAAAACAGCAGAGCCTACTTTAATCCCTTCCTGGGTCCCTGAATTAATGTTGAAGATATTGAATAAATTGGAATTATCTATGGAAACAACATCGCAAGTCACAAAATCATAAGCCTCAGTCAATCCTTTATAGTTTAGTGCAGTCTTCAGATCTTTGAGTTCCTGGAGCTCTGCGGTGTCCAGCTGAAGGCTAACGATTCTGCGGTTTAGCTCAGCAACTTGTTGCCTTAACGCATCATTTTCCTTACTGATTCTGCCGGAATTAAAAAATCCGGAAATCCCATCAAAAACAGCATTTCCAAAGCCAGCTACGGGGCCTTGGACTGTGCTGATGGCATTCCCAAAAGAGTCGGCTACAACAGAGGGCTCACCTTTATTGACAAATGAAATAATCATTATTATGAGCAAAAGCAGAATAATCGATCCTATGACCACAAGTTTGGTATGTTCTTTAAGCCATCGCATAACTTTTTACTCCGCTCTTAGTATTTCTTTCTGTTGTTGATATATTTTTGGATGTTTTCAATATGCATCAGGCTCATACCTGTACCGAGGGCAACGGCTTCAAGGGGCTTTTCTCCTATGGTGACCAGCATGCCCGTCTCCTGGGCGATTAACTTGTCGAGTCCTCTGATCATAGCACCGCCACCGGTCAGCACCATGCCACTGTCCATGATATCCGCAGATATTTCCGGGGGTGCTTTCTCCAAAGTCGTCTTGATCCCCTCAATAATAAGATTAATAGGCTCCTCTAAAGCTTTCATGATATCCAGTGAATTAATGCGAATGGTCTTTGGAAGACCGGATGCCATATCTCTCCCGCGTATATCTGCAGTAAGGTTACTGTCTTCTTCAAATTCATTGAATGACACACAGCCAATGCGTATTTTAATATCTTCTGCTGACTTTTCTCCAATCAGCAGGCCATAATTCTTTCGCATATATTGAACAATCGCATCGTCCATTTTATCCCCTGCAACGCGAAGGGAAGTGCTGGTCACTATTCCGCCGAGGGATATGATGGCGATATCCGATGTCCCGCCTCCTATATCGGCAACCATACAGCCTCTGGGATGATCCACCTGAAGTCCGGAACCGATAGCAGCAGCCATAGGCTCCTCCATGATAAAGATATCTCTGGCGCCCATCTGACGAATGACCTCCTGGACCGCTCTTTTTTCAACTTCTGTTACACCTGAAGGTACTCCGACAACAATTCTGGTTTTTGTGAACACAGATTTTGAAGGAATAGCCTTGCGCAAAAAGTCTTTCAGCATGGCTTGCGTCATTCCAAAATCCGATATGACACCATCCTGAAGCGGCCGGACTACCTTGATGTAGTCCGGAGCACGTCCGACCATCTCTTTGGCTTCCTTGCCCGTCGCAATAATTGTTTTTGTATTGTCATCAATAGCTATAACCGAGGGTTCATTGAATATGATCCCTTTATTTTTAAAATAAATTAACGTGTTGGCTGTGCCGAGATCTATACCAACATCATTAACAAAAAAATTTAAACACATAATTTCTCCTTCCGAAATTTTAGATTGGCTGAGGGTTTAGCCTTGTCAAATGAGCATTTTTTCCTTTAAACTTATGAAGTTTCCATCTCCTATAATGATATGATCCAGAACTTCAATACCTATTATTTTACCTGCTTCCATGAGTCTTTGGGTTAAGTCGATATCCTCCCTACTGGGCTGAGGATTTCCGCTTGGATGATTATGAATCAAAATGACAGAAGCGGCGCTTTTCTTAATTGCTCTGCTGAAAACTTCTCTTGGATGCACAATGGCGCTGTTCAAGTTACCGACTGCGACGTTATCCACCATGATAATTTCATTTTTTGTATTCAGCATAAGAACCTGGAAAAATTCCTTTCTCAGATATCTCATTTCCTCCATAAACATTGCCGATACTTCCTTCGGTGAATTAATGTTAATTTTTTTATCCTTAGGCTTTGCAGCAATTCTCTTCCCAAGCTCAATAGCGGATATCAGCTGACAGGCTTTGGCAATACCAATACCCTTTACAGTCGTAAGTTCTTCAGGGACGCAGTCTGCTAAAAACAGAATTCCACTGTTATCCAGCGAAAGCAATTTGTTTGCAAGCATAATCGCAGAACTGTTTCTGGTTCCGCTGCCAATCAATATTGCAAGCAGCTCCGAATTGGACAGCAGATTCACGCCATACCGCATCAGTTTCTCCCTGGGTCTCTCATCACTCGCCATTTCCTTAATGAGCGTCATGTTATTCATTTATCCCCCTAATCTGCTCCTCCTTTAATCTCTAAACCCTCAATCCGAATCCGGACAATTCACTTTTGATCCTTGTCCACGGAAAGCCAACGACATTGTCATAGTCCCCTTCTATATAATCGACAAATTGTCTGCCTTCTCCTTGAATAGCATAGCTTCCCGCCTTGTCCCAGATTTCTCCGGTAGCAATGTAACTGCGGATATCCGAAGGATTGTAATCTTTAAAGAACACTTTGGTCACATCATAAAAAACTTTTCTATGACATGTCCCCGGTTCAATTAATGCAATCCCTGTTACAACATAATGCTGCGTATTTCTTAATGCGTTAAGCATATTAAACGCATCCTCTTCGTTTTTAGGCTTTCCAATAATCCTGTCTTTGAATACGACTGTATCTGCAGCGATAATAACACCTTCTCCACAGATTCCTTCAACACTTAACGCTTTTTTAAGCGCAAGATACATGACGGCCATTTCCACACTGATAGCGTCAGGCAAAACTTCCTCTAAAACAGGATGTATGATTTTAGGTTCAATATGATTTCTTCTCAGAATTTCAATTCTTCTTGGTGAAGAAGAAGCTAAAATAATACCCTTTTCCACAGGATTCCTTTCTTATAACAGGTATCATTAATGTTAGCATCTTACAGGTGCTTTTACAAGTGAAATATGCTGTGGCAATGCCTTCTCTCCTATGATACAATAGTTAAAAATCATTGGAGGTGCATCATGGCTACCGTTAGACCCTTCTCTGCCCTAAGGCCTAAAGACGAATATGCTGAGAATGTTATTTCTCTGCCATACGATGTTATGAACAGGTCTGAAGCCTCAAAAATGGCATCGGACAATCCTTACAGTTTTCTTCATATTTGTCGTTCCGAAATTGATCTTCCGGATTCAACCGATGCTTATGACGAAGCCGTCTATTTAAAAGCTAAGTCCAATATTGCCGATTTTATCGCAAAAGGCATTTTTATTCGCGACGAAAAACCTATGTTTTATATTTATGCCCAGGAAATGAATGGCCGGGTTCAGACAGGTCTGGTTGCCACGGCAGCTATAGATGACTATCTGAATGACAGTATAAAGAAACATGAATTTACGCGATATGAAAAGGAATTGGATCGTATCAGACATTTTGATGTCTGTAATGCCAATACAGAGCCCGTATTTTTAACCTACCGTGACAATGCCGCTATACGCACTTTGCTGAATAGCTGGATTTTAAAGAACAACCCAGTTTATGATATTACAACAGCCGATGACGTTCGGCATATTCTATGGACCATCCCAGACGACGCAATCATCCATAAACTCTCAACCCTCTTCGAAGCCGTCGATGCCCTTTATATTGCCGACGGCCATCACCGTTCAGCTTCTGCCGTCAAGGTAGGCTTAAAAAGAAGAGAAGCCTTTCCTGATTATAATGGAAATGAAGAGTTTAACTTTTTTATGGCTGTGATTTTCCCTGATAAGGATTTGCGGATTTTTGATTATAATCGGGTTGTTAAAGATCTGAACGGCCTATCAATACCAGAGTTTCTCGCCGAAATTTCCGAGTCTTTTATCATTGAAAAAATAGCAAAAGGACCATATATCCCCACAGAAAAGCACTGTTTCGGTATGTATTTGTCTGATTACTGGTACTGCCTGACTGCAAAGACCTCAATTATTGATTCTGCAGATATTATTAAATCCCTGGATGTGTCAATTCTCCAGGATTATCTACTGGCACCGATTTTGGGTATTGGCGACCCACGAAAGGATAAGCGCATTGATTTTGTCGGCGGTATCCGTGGTCTTAAAGAATTGGAAAAAAGAGTAGGCGAGGATATGGCGGTAGCTTTCTCACTATTTCCCGTCGTGATTGAAGATTTACTGAGTGTTTCTGATCAGGGTATGGTCATGCCGCCTAAATCAACCTGGTTTGAACCAAAGCTCGGCAGTGGTTTATTCATCCACGAACTCTAAGCAAACCACCCTTCAACCAGATATTTTTAAACAAAATTGTGGTTAGGTGCGCAATTTAAAAGAGACAATGCCTGAACTATCCGGCTTGTCTCTTTTTTAGGTCCTTATCATTATTCTATTGCATCCTCTGCCCACATTCTGGGCGATGGCGGCTGTTTCATATTGATGTTGACAGGGCCACAGCTTTCTCTTTCGATGAGCTTATGGGGCATTATAACCACTCTGTTTTCAGCGGTAAAACTGTACTCCTTCTTATTGGCAATCATTTTTACAGCAACAGTTCCGATGCTGTAAAGCGGCTGATGGATGACCGTGAGCCTCGGTCTGTATAATGAGGCCATCTTGACATTATTGAAACCAACCACCGATACATCTCCGGGGACGCTATAGTCATTATCCCTAAGCGCATTGATGGCGCCGAAGGCCATAATGTCACTGGTGGCAAAAATTGCAGTGGGTACGTCCTTATCGACGATAAAATTCTTGACGATTCGATAGCTGTTTTCCATACTGAAATCTCCATACTTTATATAACGCTGATCAATCTCGAGTTCGCGGTCCAGCATAGCCTGCTTATAACCTCTATACTGATCAAGCCCAAAAAAATCCACATCGACGCTGTTGCGTATGAAGCCGATCCTCTTGTGCCCTTTGGAAATAAGATAGCTGGTCATCTGATAGGAAGCCTTGTAGTTGTCGATCGCTATGGTGGGCACCGTGAGCTTGCTGTTATTTCTGTTGACCATAATGATCTGTGTCGTCATGGAATTTATTTTTTCAACTGTTTCCGCATGAAGCTTCCAGGGAATCATAATCAGTCCGGAAACCTGTTTGCCTTCGAATTTTTCCAGATAATAAGCCTCTTTTTTGATATCGCCACCGGTACTGCACACCAGTACGTCATAATCAAATTTTTGGCACATTTCTTCGATACCGCTGAGAATCTCTCCCGTAAAAGAATTGGTCAGATCTGATACAATTACGCCAATGGCCCTGTTTTCACCTAAGACAAGATTTCTTGCAGCGTTATTGGGTCTGTAATCCAGTGCAGAAATGGCGTCTAAGATTCGCTGTCTGGCTTCGGGCTTCACTTTTGCTTTCCCTGTTATTGCCCGGGAAACAGTAGCAATTGAAACTCCGGCGGCCTTTGCAACATCTTTAATCGTGCTGTTCATTTGATGTAGCTCAGAACTTCATCTGTTGTTTCGGCGGCATTTTTTATCGTTGAGTCTATCTCAATAGCATCCTCTGCTTTTCTGAGGGGATTCAGGAGCCTTGTAGAATCATTGACATCCCTTTGGATCATTTCCGCAAGGACGCTGTCCAGCTCTGCCTTTTCTCCTTTGGCGTCTAGTTCAAGCCATCTTCTCCGGGCCCTTTCCTCTGCAGTTGCCGTTATATAAAACTTATATTCAGCGTCTTTCAGCACATTTGTCCCGATATCCCGGCCATCCATTACGACACTTTTTTGCTGACCCATTTTACGCTGAAGATCCACCAGTTTGGCTCTCACTTCGGCTAATGCTGAGCAGTCTGATGCCATTTTTGATATTTCCTGAGTACGTATCCTATCATTAATGATTTCTCCATCAAGCAAAATATTGCCTGCAGAAAAGTCAATATCGGTTTTGTCCAGCATCGCTTTAAGATTTTCGGTGTCAGATAGCCCAATGTTTTGCTGAAGCATTTTATACCCCACTGCGCGATACATGGCTCCAGTATCGATATAATCGATAGCCAGGTTCTTTGCTATAGCTTTAGCCACTGTGCTTTTGCCGGCACCGGAAGGTCCGTCGATGGCAATTCTTATTATTCTCATAGTTCACAATACCTCTCATAAAAATATATCTGCTTGCTAAATAAGGCTGATTCCCGCTCCCATACGGCCGGTTCTTCCCAAATCTCTTCTATGGGAGAAAAAAAGATCTGGCTGACAGCTTGTACAATAAGTCGTCACTTGAATTTTTTGGACGCCCGCGTCTTTTAGCTGCCTCTCATTGAGGCCCTTTAAGTCAATCCTATATTTGCCGTTGGTTTTTCTTGTCGCATAGGTGTCGATGTCATCAGTCTTAACCTTAAATTCCTCATAGACTTCCGGGCCGACTTCAAAGCAGCAGTTGCCGAGGCCAGGGCCAATGACGGCAATAATCTCTTCTCTGTCTGCGCCGAGCTGCTCAACCATACTATTAACAGTTTTAGCTGTTATATTTTCTCTGGTCCCACGCCATCCGGCATGGGCAAGTCCAATGATTTTATTGATTGGGTCCATTAAATAAACCACCAGACAATCCGCATGGATCGTTGTGAGTATCACATGGGGCAACTTCGTGATGACTGCATCCGTATCTTCTATGGTCACATTATTATGGCCCTGGATATCTTCCTTCTTTATACAGGCAACCGAATCGCCATGCACCTGCCTTGGAAATACCATGATAGGGTTTTCGATGCCGAGTGCTGAGAATAGACGCTTTCTATTTTCATCAACATTTCCGGCATCGTCTTCTGTATATTTCCCGAAGTTTAAGGAATCAAAGTCACCGGTGCTGACGCCCCCCCGGCGCGTCGTAAAAAATGTTTTAACGAGGCCGGTATCATCCAATATAGGTATATAAAAGTATTGGAAGCCTTCCGGCGTAATGCGAAGCCTCAAGACAGCATCGTGATCCAAATCCATTATTTCTTACCTTTATCGCTATTTAGCAGCTTCTCAATTTCTGCCACAAATGTATTCACGTCCTTAAACTGGCGGTATACGGAAGCAAACCTGACGTAAGCAACCTCGTCCAGCTCCTTTAGATGCTCCATAATGACTTCTCCAATTATTTTACTCTCAATTTCCTTCTCCATCATGTTGTTTAAGCCGCGCTCGATATCACCGACTATGGTTTCGATGGCTGAAATTGATACCGGCCTCTTCTGGCAGGCTTTTATGATGCCGTTAACGACTTTACCCCGGTCAAATGCTTCCCGGCTGCCGTCTTTTTTAACGACCATAAAGGGTATTTCTTCAACTTTTTCATAGGTTGTAAACCTTTTTTTACAATTGTCGCATTCCCGTCTGCGCCTTATGGCATAACCCTCTTCGGTGGGCCTTGAGTCTATAACCCGGGTGTCGATATTCTCACAAAAAGGACATTTCATAGTTAAATCCCCCTCTAACTTAAACTTTATACTATACCACAACAATTATTGTGCACTAGCTAAATATTAACTATATATTGTAATTTGTGCAATACTTTTCGTATATTTACATAAAAAAAGAACAGGTGTTGCCTGTTCTTGATTGTAGCATGTTTACAGTTTATTTCTATAGGTGCTTCTTTGCAGTCTCCACCAGCTGAGCAAACCCAGCAGGATCAAAGATTGCCATTTCTGAAAGCATTTTTCTGTTGATTTCAATTCCGCCTACTTTAAGTCCATGCATCAGTTTGCTGTAGGATATGTCGTTTATTCTTGCCGCTGCACTGATTCTGGCGATCCAAAGCGTTCTGAATTCTCTTTTCTTGTTTTTTCTGCCAATATATGCAGAGCGCAATGCTCTCATTACTGCGGTATTTGCTGCCTTAAAGACTTTGCTTTTCAGACCATAAAATCCTTTGGCGCTTTTTAATACTTTTTTATGTTTTTTCTTTGCGTTAAGTGCCTTTTTAACTCTTGCCATGTCTTCTTACCTCCCCTTTATTTGTTTAATACTGATTTGATTCTTTTAATATCTGCGCTTGTGAGATAAGTTGCTTGTCTTAGGCCTCTTTTTCTCTTGGCACTTTTCTTCGTCAGAATATGACTCTTATAAGCCTTATTTCTTTTGACTTTGCCACTGGCGGTCAGTCTGAATCTTTTCATTGCTCCTCTATGGGACTTCATCTTTGGCATTTATAGTTCCTCCTGTATTAAAAATCTTGTTTGATCAATTTAACTTTTTGGTGTCAATATCATAATCATACTTCTACCTTCAAATTCCGGTTTCTTTTCTACAGTTCCGACTTCAGATACAGCTTCAGCGAATTTTGTCATAACGACCTCGCCAATACTGGTATAGCCTCTTTCTCTGCCTTTGAACCTCAGACTTGCCTTAACCTTATCCCCATCCTTCAGAAATTTTATAGCGTGGGCCGCTTTGACCTGAAGGTC
>JBBRXH010000042.1:0-10883 GCA_038248565.1 Peptostreptococcales bacterium
AGTCCTGCTCAGGGTCATATAAGATCCTATGATAATCAGGAGGATGCCAGCAATGGTATTAAGTGTTATAGTTTCGTGCAGAACAATAACAGCTATAATCGGTGCAATTGCAGGTTTAACAAAGAATACCAGGGATGCCATGGTTGCATTTGATTTTTCCATAGCCAAAAAATAATATAAATAGCCAAGCCCCGTCGTCGCTATGCCTAAATATATGACCACTGCCAGGTTTCCTGTATTGATACCCGAAAATACCGGTTTACCCATTATTAGCAATAGGATCAGCAGAACACCTGAACCAAGAATAAAGCTGATGCTGGTCTGTGTGAGTCCGCCCAGTCTTCTGATCCTTCTTTTACCTGCAGCACTGTAAAGGCCAAATGTTATTGCTGCAATCAGGGAAAACCCCATGCCGGTCAGGGTGTTGCCGGGAGTCATGTGAAGCGGATTAATAATGAAAATAAGCCCAATAATGCTTATCGCGGCTGCATTCGCTTTTTTTACCGTCATTTTCTCATCTGCGATGAAATGGGCAAATAGCATAGTGAACATGGGAGTCGTGCAAAATATCACTGCCGCAGTGGAGGCATTAGAGCCCATAACACCTACTTGGAAAAAGGTCATGCTGAAGCAGATGTTGATGACCCCCAGCATGAGCATATATCTATAATCGCTTAGACTGAGTTTAGTCTGTCTTCTCCTGATCTCCAGTAGGGCAAAAGGAAGCAGGAACAGTCCGCCCATTAAAAACCTGATAAATGTAAGTTGAAAAGCATCCAGTCCCGATCCGGCAATTTTAAGTGCTACTTCCATAGTACTAAAAAGCAGAGCAGAAATCAAAATATATAGGATTACTTTTTTCATGCCTCTGTCCCCTCCAGTATCTGCAAAATCTTTCTGAAATCGCCTAAATCCGAAAAAAGGTAATCCGGTTCGCTTTCTAATAGGGTTTCGTAATCAGTCCAGCCCGTAGCAACGCCTATACTGGTCATGCCAAGCCTTCTGGCACAGATGATATCATATTTTGAATCTCCGATGATAAAAACATTTTTCGGTTTAAAGACTACGCCATATTGCTGCTCCGCCTCACTTTGGCAAATTAGAGCCGCATCCCATTTTTCACCGAAGGTATCACCATAACCTCCGACATGAAAATAGTTCAAAAGTTTAACTGCTGAAAGCTTGGAATGAGCGCCCAGCTTGAAATTGCTGGTTAAAATTCCGTTAAAGAGATAGGGATGCTGCTCAATAGCATCAAGAATAAGCGTTACCCCGGGAAGTGTTTTTACATCGGGATTATCCCGAAGTAATTCAGAAAGATTGCTGGCATAAAGGGATAGTATTGCGTTAAGATCAGGCTCGCTGATTGAGAATTCGTTAAGGATCCTGTCCAATAAGACAGCATCCATCGCTTGTCCTATTCCCGCTCTTTCAAAAGCGTTCTCGATACCATATAGTTCCTTAATCGTCTTGTTCAAAGCAATGGTCCCGCTGCTGCCGCAAAACATGATAGTACCATCGATATCCCACATGATCAGCTTATTTTCCATACTCGATACCGCCTAAATACGTAAATTTTTTACCCTGAAAAGTGTCCCTGCTTTCCAGTTCCGCCGAAATCATGTCTCGGATCTTCCACCAGCTGGTATTCCAGTTGCAAAACAGCGTATCCTCTGCTGGAGCCCGGCCTACCAGCCTTTGTATCGCTATACCCGGATCCAAATACTCTAAAAAGGTCACTGCTCTTGACACGTATTGCTCAAGGGTGATCAAATTGATTTCCTGATTTTCATATAGGGTAGCCAAGGGTGTATTTTTTTCTATGTACAAAGAATGAAGCTTGACGTAATCTACATTAAGGGCTGACAGAATCTTGGCCGTCTCTATCATATCCTCATCTTCATCCCAAGGCAGATTTAAAATAACATGGGCGCTGCAGGAAAAACCCATTTTTTTAACGCGCTGAACCGCATCGATGAATTCAGCCAGCGAATGACCTCTGTTAATTTTTGCTAATGTGTGATAATTAGCTGTTTGAAGGCCCAGCTCGATGCAAACATCCTTTTTAAAGACATCCGCAACCCTGGCCATCTCTTCGAGATACCTCTGAGGCAAACAGTCAGGCCTTGTTGAAAAGCAAAGCTCGACCACTTCAGGAAATGATGCAGCCGAACAGCAGTAAGCTGTCAGACTTTCAAAAGGGATATAGGTATTGGTAAAATTTTGAAAATAGGCGGAAAACTTTGCCGCATGATACTTTTTACCTATATAACTGATATTTTCCCGAAGCTGCTCGCTGACAGACAGGGATGACGGCAGGTTTTCGAAGCCCGCTCCCTTTTCCCCGCAAAAAATACAGCCCCCCACGCCGATTCTGCCATCTCTGTTTGGGCAGTCAGCCGCAATATTGATGGGAATCTTATAGGTTTTTTCGCCATATTTATTCCTTAAGTGCTGGGAATAGGCAGTGTATCTCACATCTTTCTCCCTATCAAAATTCAAGGCGGTGAAAATTCACCGCCCGATTTATTTGCAAATAGTCAATAACACCTAATTGAGTATTTCATATTCTTTTGTTAGACCATCTAATTCGGCCAGCTCAGCGCTGATGCTGACGACAAATTCAATCGTATACTTTTGGGATATGGTGCGAATTCTCTCCAGGAATTTTGGCAGGTCTTTTATATCGATGTGGGTATGTCTTAGAATACTGTCAATATAGATCACTTCAATATCATGATCCGAACTGATGACCCCATAAAGGAATCCAATATACTCATCCGTATTGTTCAATTCTTCATACTCGTCCATGCTGATTAATCTGATATTATGTTTTAAATCATAAATAACCCTGTTATCTTTGTTTATATAAACTATGCTTCCACCTTTTGTTTCGACACTGTCATTGGCTAGCTCAATCATTTTTTTGGTCTTTCCGCTGCCTTTTTTACCTAAAATCAACTTAACCATGTTAACCGCCCCCTTTTCATAAGATTTATTTTTCTATATTATACACTAAGGTAACAACCGGGGCAAGGATAGAAACCCTTCTGCCCCAATTAATTTTTTTGATTACCTGCCAAGGCGAAGCTGTCCGCAGGCTGCATCGATATCCTCGCCCAGTCCCCGGCGTACCGTGGTTTGAATGCCTGCTGACTCCAATATTTTTTTAAACTCTTCTACTTTTTCCCTACCGGAGCCTTTGAAGTCTGTTTCCGATACTTCATTCAGTGGAATCAGATTAACGTGACAAAGCATGCCTCTCAGCTTCGCTGCCAGCTCTTTGGCGTGCTGATCCGAATCATTGACCCCTCTGATCAGGGCATATTCGAAAGTTATTCTGCGGTTTGTTTTAGCCACATGGGCCTTAGCCGCATCCAGCAGTTCTTCCATCGGATACTTTTTATTGATGGGCATCAGGCCGTTTCGGATTTTGTCGTTTGACCCATGAAGAGAAATCGCCAGATTGACCTGGGGCACATCCCTTCCAAATTCATAGATCTTTGGTACAAGGCCACAGGTGGATACGGTGATATTTCTGGCCCCTATATTAAGGCCCTCTTTGGAACGCACCAATTCTAAAAATCTCAGTAAGTTCTCATAATTATCAAAGGGTTCACCGGTACCCATAACTACGATATGGCTCACCCGCTCATTAACATCCTTTTCTATGGCGATGATCTGGTCTACCATTTCTGAGGCAGTCAGGCTACGCTGGAGTCCTGAAATGGCGGATGCACAGAAAAGGCAACCCATGCGGCAACCAGCCTGAGAAGATAAGCATACGGAATTGCCATATCGGTACTTTAAGAAAACGCTCTCAACGGCAAACCCATCTGATAGGCCGAAGAGGTATTTTCGCGTCCCGTCTTTAGGTGAGATTTGGAGATCTTCGATGGTTAATGTTTCAATAAAGGCATAGTCCTTGAGTTTTTCCCTAAGCTCCTTTGACAGGTCGGTCATCTCCTCAAAGTCGTATATGCCCCTATAAAGCCAGGAATAGACCTGTTTTGCCCTGAATTTCTTCTCCCCCATGGTGGTCTCGAAATAGGTCTCCATTTCCTTTAATGTCATATTTTTTAAATTTGTTTTCATTTTGATGCTCCTTTGGCTGATTCCGCTGCTATTCCGCTACGCTTTGCATCTATGCCTGTTTTGTGTCCATTCAGGTCAAAAGTCTCAAGCTCGGTATCGCTAAAAATAATATCTTCAGCCAGGGTTTCCTTCATGACATAGGCCTTATGCGCCAAAACAGCATTTTCGACTTCTACATCCCCATTGATAAAGATCCGAATCGTATCCATCATCTGAAAATCTTTTTGTTTTCTCATCTGCTGCACCTTGGAAACCAATTCTCTGGCCAAACCTTCTGATATAAGCTGCGGCGTAATCGTGGTGTCGAGAATGGTAAACAGGCTGTTTTCCATAGAAACGACGAAACCTTCTTTGGCGGAAATGCTGATCTCTATAAGGTCTTTGCCTATGGTTACGGCTTCTCCCGATAGCGTCAGAATAATCTCTGAGTTTTCTTCAAGAATAGCTACAGTCTGCATTGCATCAGCAACAGCCAGGGCAGCCCCAAATTCTTTTATCCTAGAACCGAGAATCGGTCCGGCGGTTTTAAAATTCGGTTTAAGCTTAAAGTTCATATAGTGGTCAAGGTGTTTCTCGAAAATGACCTCTTTGACATTCAGCTCCTCCTTGATCAGCGCTGTTAAATCACCGATCAGGTTCTCATACTTGCCATCCACCATTATCGCCTTGAGAGGCTGTCTGACTTTTAGCCTTTCCTTCTCTCTCGCAGACCTTCCGAGGGTTACAAGATCCCTGATGAGGTCCATGCGGTGTTCAACGTTTTTATCGATGAGGGTTTCATCGGCTTTGGGATAGAAAGCGATATGCACAGACTCTTCCCCCGTAAGCTTCGTGTAGATCTCATCTGAAATAAAGGGAGCAAAAGGAGCAATCAGCAGCGCAATCCCCGTCAGCACTTCATAGGTAGTCGCATAAACTGACTGTTTATCCATACTGAGTTCTTCTCCCCAGAATCTTCTTCTTGCTCTTCTGATATACCAGTTGGAAAGGTCCTCTGTGACGAAATCCTGGATTTTGCGCACAGCTTTCATATGGTCATAGATATCCATCTCCCTTGTAACGTCGACGATCAGCTGATTGTACTTGGACAAAATCCATCTATCCAGCTCAGGCCTGTTATCATATGGAACTTTAAAGGTTTTAGGATCTATTTCATCTGTATTGGCATAGAGCACGAAGAAATTATAAACATTTTTCAGGGTGCCGAAGAATTTACTCAATATTTCCACGAGACCATCTTCATCAAATTTGGTCGGTGACCAGGCCGGGGAAGTATACAGCAAATACCACCTTGTAGCATCTGCGCCATATTTATCGAATAGTACGAAGGGATCTACGGTGTTTCCCTTTGTTTTGGACATCTTCTTGCCGTCTTTGTCCAGGATCAGGTCATTGACAAGGACGTTTTTATAAGGTGAGATACCTTTTACAAAAGTAGAGATCGCAATAAGCGAATAGAACCAGCCTCTGGTCTGATCGATGCCTTCGCAGATATAATCCGCCGGGAACAATTCTGTATCAAACTTCTCAGCGTTCTCAAAAGGATAGTGGTGCTGGGCAAAAGGCATGGCTCCGCTGTCAAACCAGCAGTCTATGACCTCACTCACCCGGCTCATAGTCTCGCCGCAGACGCTGCAGGCTATATGCACCTCATCCACATAAGGTCTGTGCAGTTCTATGGTCTCATCAATTTTCTCTAGGGCTTTTTCTACTAATTCTTTCCGTGACCCGATAGACTCCAGGTGGCCACAGCTGCATCTCCAGATGTTTAAAGGTGTTCCCCAATATCTGTTCCTGGAGATAGCCCAATCGTTCAGGTTTTCCAGCCAGTTGCCAAACCGTTTTTCCCCCACAAAGTCCGGGAACCAATTGACCGAGTCGTTATTCCTGATCAATTGGTCTTTAAGCTTAGTCATTTCAATATACCAGCTCGGCTTTGCATAATATAGGAGCGGCGTTCCGCACCGCCAGCAATGGGGGTAGTTATGCTCCATTTTCTCCTTTGCAAAAAGCTTTCCTTCCGCCGCAAGCCATTTAATAATTTCAACATCAGTATCCATGACAAACTGACCAGCCCAGGGGGTCAGAAGGTATTTGCCGTCTTCTCCTACAGGGTTTGGTACCGGAAGGTCATAGCGTTTTCCAGTATTATAATCATCTTCTCCAAAGGCAGGAGCCGTATGAACGATACCCGTACCATCATCAATGGTCACATAATCAGCACAGGTGACATAAAAAGCTTTCTTGTCAACCTCAACGAATGGCATCAATTGTTCGTATTCCTGATACTCCAGGTCTTTACCTTTCATTTCAGCCAGGATCTTATAGCCGCCTTCGCCCTGCTCATCGGCTTTTCCAAGCACTTTATCCGCCAAAGCTTTTGCCAGGTAGTAAATCTCCCCCTCCTGCTCAGCCTTGATATAGTCAATATCAGCACCCACGGTTAGGGAAACATTGGATGCAAGGGTCCAGGGCGTTGTGGTCCAAGCCAGGAAATATTCATTGGTGCCCTTCTTTTTGAATTTTGCAATGACTGTATTACTTTTAATTTCCTTGTACCCAAGAGCCACCTCATGGGAAGCCAGACCTGTTCCGCAGCGGGCACAATAAGGCAGAATTTTATGGCCATCATAGATATAGCCTTCATCAAAAAATTTCTTGAGGATCCACCATTCAGATTCAATATAATTGTTATCCAGCGTGATATACGGGTCATCCATATCGATGAGATAACCCATACGGCGGCTCATTTCTCTCCATTGCTTTTCGTAGGTAAAGACAGATTCACGGCATTTTTGGTTGAATTCCTTGATTCCGTATTTTTCTATATCCTGTTTGCCTGTCATTTTCAGCTGCTTTTCAACTTCAATTTCCACCGGGAGCCCATGGGTATCCCAGCCGGCTTTTCTTTTGACTTCAAAACCCTGCATGGTCTTGTATCTGCAGACCGAATCCTTGAGTGTCCTTGAAATGACATGATGGATACCGGGTTTTCCGTTGGCCGTAGGAGGTCCTTCGTAAAAAATAAAGGAAGGCATTCCCTTTCTGGTTGTCACACATTTCTCGAGCAGTTTTTCCTGATCCCATAAATCTGCCTGCTGGTTTTGAACCTCGGCTATGGGTTTTTCTGATAAGTTATTAAACATACTGTCTTTTCCTTTCTATACATAGGCTTTTCAATTTCGCCGCAAAATTAGTCAATTTCTGCCGAATAATAAAATAATCCCCAAGTTTTGCAACTTAGGGACGAATGCGCATCGCGGTACCACCCTAATAACTTGATGCGGCTTTTGCCGGATCCTGTCACTCGATTACGTAACGTGTAAATACGTGGTCGCTTACTGTTCCTTCAGCTACCCGACTCCCGGGTGATCTTCAAAAGTTTTGTGCTAAGAACCTCCCACCGCCGGTTCTCTCTCTTTAAGCCTTACACTTTCTACTGTCCCGTTCCCAGTCTTTTTCTTTTTCATTATAAATTAACGCTATCCATTATATTAATCAAAAAATACAGTACTGTCAAGGTGCATCCTTAAACTGTGCTGGATAGGCGTTGCCTGAGCTGACAGTCGATGATATCTCCGGAGCCGGCGTTCAGGCACTCTGAACCCATTTTCGACTTTATTTGGCAGATGGCATCCATACCTGTACAGTGTAGGGGAATAATGAGGTCCAGATTATAGCTCAGGATTTTCTCAATGAGGCTGTTTCTTATAGCATCTGGAGTTTTATAAAGATGCATACCGGCGATAAGCCCGGCTATTTTCTCTCCGGGGAATAGTTTTTGCGCCTGCCTTATGGCAGCGATAACGCCCAAATGACTGCAGCCGGAAAAGATATAGAGCCCTTCGGGCTGGCTGATCACCAAAATCTGTTCATGGGACATAGTCTCTTTATCATATTGATCTGTATCCCTAAGAATCACGAATTGCTCTGTCGGTACAAAAGCAGGATCCTGGTCCATGGTGCCCGAAATGGCGATATGGCTTGTCAGATAAATGGGCCCGTCGGTCATAATAAGACGATTTTTAAGTTCGGGGTGATCCTTTTCCCATAGTATGCCGATATCTTCTCCCTTTGGCTTTCCGTCAGTCAACTGATATCTCCGGCCGAAGCTATCCTTTTGCAGATAAATCGGTGCGTGGGTATTAAGCAGGCAAAACCTTGGAATCCCGTTGGTATGATCAAAATGTCCATGGCTGATGACAACGGCATCCACCTGATCAAGGTCGGCCTTTACAATTTTTGCATTTTTTTCAAATATATCCGATTGTCCTAAATCAAAAAGAAGGCAAAGCTCCTCCGTCTGGATGTAGATCGATAATCCATGCTCTGCAAGACAGCCAACCTTCTCAGTCCTATTTTCTGATAAGAATTTTAAAATTAGCATAGTTTTTACTCCTTATTTATTATTTTCTGCCAGCCAGGCTCGTACCAGCCACACCGACGATGATGAGCAGTGTGCATAGGATATGGTAGAGTTGGAGAGGCTCGCCGATAATGAGAAATCCGGCTACGATGGATATGGCCGTGGACATATTTCCAAACAGCGTTACTTTAACTGCCTCCATACGCGCCAGCAGATAACTGTTCATCAGCGATGTCAAAAAGGTGCAGGTGATGCCAAGATAAAGCACGGAAATCAGGAAATTGATATTGCTCAAGGGTAAAAAGTAATTAAGCAGTGTACCGTTTTGAATTTCGGCTGTTATAGAAACTAGGTTGAATAGGATACAGCAGGTGGTCACGATAACAAAACTGATTTCTGTAGGTGTGAAAATGCTGCGTATTTTCCGCGTCAGTACATTGCATAGCGCCAGCGAAACACTGGAGAAAAAAAGAATGATCAGACCGCTGGAACTCATCTTGCTGATGCCTCCAGCGCTGAGAACAAACATCAGCACGACGCCGAGTACAGAAAAACTTACGAAGATTTTTTGGCGCGCATTGGTTTTTTCCTTGAGTAAAACTGATGCGATCAGCATGGTGATTATGGGAATAATGGCAAAGATGATGCCACCCTCGATTGAAGTTGAATATTTGAGACCAACCGCCTGAAGCCCAATAAATGCGCCATAAGCAAGGGCCACCATAAGGACTTTCCTGATCGGCTTTTTGTTTAATTCAATTTTTACAAATTTGAATGCCAAAGCAATCAGTATTGATATCACAGCAATGTTAAAGCGGTAGGTTATAAGTTCTAGAGGCGATGCTGCCTCGACGCCAAGCTTGGCAAACAAGAATGAAAACCCAACAAATATTGTGAATACTACTGAGACCGAATAGACCTTGCCTTTGCTTTCCTCACCAGTTGCCATTTATGTCTCCTCTTTTATCATTTTGCTGTCTATATTCCCAAGATCTACTATTTCCTCGATATTCAATGGAACTGTTGAGCAGTATGCGGCCAAAATTCCTTTTCCAAGGCTTACTTCCTCCAGGTAAAGCTCATTTAAACGAGAAGCGAGCCAGTCTCCTGAGACTACAGAAAAATCAGATAGGCCCTCGGAAATTCCGGTACCCCGGTATTTGACGAAAGCTTCCTTGCGGACCCAAATTGCATAAAAACCCATTATACCGTGATTTTTGACATATTTTTGCTCATCTTCTGTGAAAAATCGATCTGCAATTTTCTCAAATCGCGCAGGTTGTTCTGTTTTAAAGGTTTCCAGACCTCTCTGCCCGTCAGTTGGCTCCAGATCGATGCCAAGAGGTCTGTCCTGAATACCGCAGAGCCATACATTCCGCGTATGGCTGACTGAAAAATTGACCTGAGGGATCAGGTCAATAAAAGGCCGGCCCTTTGGCTCGATTTGAAATAAAAGCTCTTCCCGCTCACCCGATTCGAGGTGAATTCCTTTTTTGGTGCAGTAGTCTTTTATAGCTTTCGATAATAGGGCCCTGCTCCCTACAGCGCTTGTATAGTTTAAATATCTGTATAAAATCATGCTGGCCTTCCCTGAATTTCTGATTCTTATAATGATTTTCAGCCTTTTTCATTATAGCATAAATGGTCGGCAAAATATTATATCAGTATATTTCATAAAATCCTTAAAAACGCCCTTAACTTATAAAGCCTGACAGCAAATAAAATCCAGCTAAAAGCGATGTAGCAGCAACCAGGATCAGGGAAAAGACAAAGGCTAAAGGTATAACCTTTGTTTCCTCACCGAGTTTATCGATTGAGGCAGCTGCATTTTGAAGCTTTGCCGGAGAAATAACGCTGGCAAGTCCGGCGCCAAAGGCCACTCCTGCTGTAATCAGGATCATGACAGGCGTCGATACCCCAAGATTTGTTGAAGTGGCCATAGCATACTTTCCGAACATGCCGATGGTCGATGCTTCGCTGCCGGTAATGAAGCCCCCGAGAAGCCCGATAAATGGAGAAATAAAGATGTAGGCTCCCTGAAATATCTCCGCTGACTTATCAGCAAGAACTTTGATCATGCTGGGTTCAGCAAAAGCTTTATCCGCCATACTGAATCCTGAAAGATTCATGACTTCTCCTATGCTAAAGAATACCGCTGCCGCAAAAGCAGGTCTCGGCGCCCTCTTCCCCCAGATTTTTATGGTTTGGGATATCTGCTCCTTCGTCGGCTTTAAAAATGGAACTGAAAGCAAAATACTGACGAATATCCAGGTATAAGCATTCCAAATCAGTCTCGTTGCAATCGGGCTGCCATCTGCGGCAAGACCCAGCACAGGCATGGTGAGTTTATAATAAAGCAGTTCAAATAATGATTGGGGAAGATTTAATGCCAGTATGAGCAGGATCAATATCGCCCAAGGCG
>JBBRXH010000043.1:0-10778 GCA_038248565.1 Peptostreptococcales bacterium
GCCAGAAAAGTCCTGTTTAAAAGCTTTCTTTCGGGCAACCCAAAAGAAATATTGCTGGCACCTAAGGTGGTTTTTACGCCGAACTTCTTTTTAACTTCAGTTATTGCTTCAAGGGTAGCCTCCGCGGCATGCTGCTCCGCAGAAACAGTCAAAGTCAGACAGTCGACGATAATTCGCTCCCGTCCGATGCCGTAAGTTTCAGCGGTTTTAATTATTTTTTCTGCGATGGCTACGCGTTCTTCCTTATTCTTTGGCAGACCCTTTTCATCCAGTGTAAGGGCGATCACGCAGGTGCCGTACTTTTTCACAATGGGAAAAACCTGGTGCATGACGCTTTCTTTACCATTAACGGAGTTGATAATCGGTTTTCCATTATAGACTCTCGCTGCGGCGGAAAGGACCTCGGGATCTGCGCTGTCGATCTGAAGAGGTGCGGATGTGACGGAGGATATTCTGCGTAGTGCAGCCAGCATCATTTGACTTTCATCTATTTCCGGAAGTCCTACATTGACATCCAGAATCTCAGCTCCCGCTTTGACCTGCCTGATGGCCTCCTGCTCTATATAAGTCAAGTCTCCGGCTTTAAGGGCTTCCTTAAGCAGCTTTTTGCCTGTTGGGTTGATACGCTCACCGATGATTCTGATTCTGTCATCCAGTATGACGGTTTTGGTTGCGGAGCATACCGCAGTATAGGGCGCACCATCTAAATAACGGAGCATAGGCTTTTTTACCGGTCGACCTTCGAATTCAGCTACCTTTTCAGCCAGCCTTGCAATATATTCAGGGGTAGTACCGCAGCAGCCACCGACGATGGATACACCGGCATCCAGCATGAGGGCCATAGTGTCGGCAAAGGACTCTTCGCTGACATTATAGACAGTTTGTCCGTCCGTCATGTGGGGCAGTCCGGCGTTTGGCTGAAGGATGACGGGCAGTCTTGCATATTTGACAATCTCAAGGACAGTTTCAATCATCTCTTGCGGTCCCAAGGAGCAATTAACCCCAAGGGCATCGATGCCAAGATCCTGAAGCATGGTTACCATGGTCAGCGGGTCTGTCCCCATTAGGGTTCTTCCATCCTCCTGAAAGGTTACAGAGCAGAAAACCGGCAGATCGCTGTTTTCTTTGGCCGCGATGACTGCAGCTTTAAGTTCATAAACATCGGTAAAAGTTTCAAAAAAAATAAAATCCGCACCGGCTTTATCTCCGGCGAGAATCTGTGTTTTGAAAAGGTCATAAGCTCCCTGGAAAGTCAGCTCTCCCATAGGTTCCATCAGTTTTCCGATGGGTCCCAGATCAAGTGCGACAAATTTTTTTGGTCCACCCGCACTTTCAAAGGCCATTGTGGCCTTTCGTGCAATTAAAACTGCCTGCCTGATGACCTCAGCAGCGGAATAACCACTGCCCACCAGCTTAAGTTCACTGGCGCCAAAGGTATTGGTCGAAACAAAATCGCTGCCGGCTTCAAGATATTCTCTATGGATTCTTTCTATTATTTCGGGATTGGTGAAATTCAAGAGCTCCGGCAGTTCTCCAGTCTTGAGGCCATACCTCTGAAGCATGGTTCCCATGGCGCCATCACAAATTATGATCCTTTTCCCGATTAATTCCCTCATCTCAAGATCCTTTCTGCTTTTCCTTTAAAAGTCTCGTGATCTTAAAGAAAAAATCCTGAATGTTTGAGACAATCGTCGTTACTTCAAGGGTTCCTCTGTCTCTGAGTTTGTTCAGGACAAATTCTGAAACATCTACAGCATAGATGAACACAGGTCTGACCTCGCCATCCACTACGACATAGGATGGTGTCAGATTACCGGTAGCGATGGTATGCAGCTGAGTTGCAAGGCATACAACTGTCGTGGCTTTTTTTGTATGTTTTCTCATTTCGTCCTGAACCATCGCCATATCATCGATGACTTCTCCCAAAGGCCCATCATCTCTGATAGATCCGGCGAGAACAAACGGAACGTGATTTTTGACGCAGGAATAAATAAGACCATTGTCTATGCCGTATTTTTCAATTGCTTTGGGAATGGAGCCAATCTCATTGATCATATTGATAGCATCCAAATGATGATAGTGACCATTATGCTTATTTTCTCTTGTCCTGATGTCCTGACCCAAGGCTGTGCTGAACAAGGCTCCCTCAAGATCATGAGTTGCCACAGCATTGCCGCCGAAAACCGCATGGGCATAGCCGTTATTGATGATGTATTCCATCGCCATACGTGAACCATTGTCAAATACTGCCGCCGGGCCTAATACCCATATGATATACCCGTCGTCCCGATCATGATCAAGAAGCTCCACTAAGCTGTCGTAGTCCTGGGAAAATGAGGTTTCTCTGGATCTGCCGCTTCTGAAAGCAAATGTATCCAAAGATTTGGCATCTGAAGTGAAACCGCTGCCATGTAAATAGATTCCCTGGCTGCCATCATCCGTTCTGCCAGTAATGACCGTCTCACCAATTTTGAGTCTTCTAAATTCTTTGGCCTCAATGGAGCCATCCGGGTGTATAACCGGCACGCAGTCCATTCGCGTTTGAGGGATAAGTGTCCATTCCCCTTTGATTTTATAGTATTCTGGATACATGGAAGTAGCGTGATAGTGTTCTGGTGCAACGCCATCCATACTGACTTTTGCGGTGGTTGCATCAAGAGATTTCTTGAATTTTTTACTGGAAAAATCCGGCGGCTGATACTTAGGTAACTTGAACATCTTTGATCTCCTTCTATATATAGTATCCCGTATTTTATCACAGCTTCCTGATGTTTTCAATATTATTGACGATCCTTCTGGCAGTCTCCGGCTTATTCATGGTATAGAGATGAATACCTCTAACGCCATAAGCCATGAGATCGATGATCTGTTCAATGGCGTAGGCTTCTCCCGCTTCCTTTAGGGCTTCAGGGTTATTTTCATAGCGGTCGATGATGCGTCTGAATTTCGGCGGGAGACTGCAGCCGGCTAGCTTGGTGATGCGCAAAATCTGCGATTTATTCAGGACAGGCATAACCCCGGCTGAAACCGGGATCCTGACATCCGCCAGATCGATTTCTTCCATAAATCTATAAAATAGTTCGTTATCAAAAAACAGCTGGGAAATTAGAAATTCAGCCCCTTCTCTTTCTTTTTCTTTAAGGTATTTGATATCCGCATTCTTGCTGCCACAGTCTATATGGCCTTCCGGGTAACAGGCTGCGCCGATGCAGAAATCTTCGTGCTGTTTGATTTCACGGATCAAATCCCCGGCATAACGGTATTGCAGCGGATTTGGAAAATCAAAGTCCGGATTTTCCGGAATATCTCCCCGCAGAGCCAGCACATTCTCGATATCATTTTCTTTAAGCTCCTGAAATATCTGATGCAGTTCATCTTTGGTGGAGGCTATGCAGGTCAGATGGGCCAGGCTCTCAATGCCGTAATCCTTTTTTATTCGCGCTGCAATTTCAACAGTCCTGCCCTTAGCCTTGCCGCCGGCGCCATAAGTCACGCTCATATAATCAGGTTTGATATCTTTAAGCGCTTCTATGGTTTGAAATATAGACTCCAGTGGAGAATCCGGCTTTGGCGGAAAAATTTCCAAAGATAAAACCATCTTTTTACTATTATATATGTCTTTTATTTTCATGTTTACCTCTCACCCTATTTGAGCACGGTTCTTCGCCCCGAAAACCCATTCTGCTTAAAACCGCTGCTACTTAGGCAGAACAATTACCCTATTCTCTTTTGAGGGTCTGTAGATCACAAACCTTCTCCCGATACTTTGGACATACTCAGCGGATAAGGCTTCCGCTGCCTGGTTGGCAGCGTCCCTCGGCTTTAAGTCGCAGCCTTCCTGGAGCTTCACTTTAACAAGTTCCTTGGATTCCAGGGCAACATCAAGTTCATTGATGACATTTTGGCTCATCCCGGCTTTCCCGATATAAACCATAGGATTTAAGTCATGGGCCAGTCCTTTTAAATAGCTTCTCTGTTTTCCGGTTATCATATAAATCTCCTCATTTCTTCTTCATCAAAATAGACATCTGCAAGGTATAAGCCCTGGGGTACCGCCGTATTTCCGAACCGCTTTATTTTTCCATCCAAAATCATCGATATTGCTTCAGGCGGATTTTTCCCATTGCCGATGCTGAGCAGGGATCCTGTCATCATGCGAACCATCTTATATAAAAATGCATTGCCGATCACTTCGATGTGGATTTCATTCGGCGCATATTCTATCATTTTAAAGCTATGGATCGTACGATTTGTATTTTCTCTGATTTTACCGTTATTTCCTGAGAATGCCTTAAAATCATGGGTTCCCCGGAAATAGTAAGCCGCCTGACTCATAGCACCAATATCAAGACTTCTGGTCGCGGTATAAAAATTATCCCTGTTAAATACGATTCTCTCTTCAGCCAGAATAATCTTGTAGATGTACCTTTTACCTATGGCGGAGAATCTGGCATGGAAATTTTCGGGGACTTCTTCAGCTCTTACAATTCTTATATCCTCAGGCAGAAAGCCATTAGCGGCTTTCCTTATTTTCTCGACCGGGATGTCAAACTCCGCACTAAAATTTGTTTTCTGTCCATAGGCATGGACTCCGGCATCTGTTCTGCTGGCCGCGAAAAGCTCAACCGGCTTATGGATCAGGGAAGACAGGGCTTTCTCAAGTTCACCCTGGGCGCTTCTCTGCTTCGGTTGCTTTTGCCAGCCGGCGAAATTTGTACCGTCATATTCCACGGTAAGGAGTATATTTTTCATAGTCACAAAACCTCGCCTCTGAATATAGTTACATTCTAATACGCCACCGTTTTATGCACAACCTTATTTTATATCAAGTCGTTATACCCAGCTTTTTATGGCTGTTCGTGTTGACATATTGGGCAAAAAGATGTAAGGTAAATTGGAATTGCTAAATAAGCAATTGAACTTAAGGAGGAGATTATATGAAAAATTTTAAAAAAGCCGGCGTGCTTGTATTAGTTCTCATTATGGCTATGACTGTATTCACAGCATGTGCAAAAGCAGAACCAACACCTGAGCCGACACCAGAACCAGCAGGTTATGTAGACGGCACTTATTTCGCTGAAGAGGCGGATTTCAATGCTGAAACTACTTGGAAAGACAATGCTACCGTAACCATCGCAGGCGGAAAAATCACTGCTGTTGTATTAAATGCAACCAGTTCAGATGCTGCTAAAGGCGACAAGATTTCAGAAGTTGCCGCAGGCAATTATGATATGTCCGTTGCAGGATCAACAACCCCTTGGGATGCACAGGCAAAGGCAATCCAGGATTATATCGTTTCTACTCAGGACACGACTTCCATCACCTTTGATGATGCAGGAAAATCTGATGCGATTACAGGAGCAACCATTTCTTATGGTCACTTCTTTGATCTTGTAAACGAAGCATTGGCTCAGGCAGTAGCGAAATAAGCAATCCTTCAGGACTTGTTTACGAAGCATGCTCAGTTTAAACAATAAAGAAAAGGGCGTTCGAAATTTTTGATTTCTGAACGTCCTCTTTTTTTAATCTGATTCATTTCTTTCCATTTATAGGATACCCCTATTATTGAGCTGCTATGATATCAAACGGTATCGCTTTTCCGGCTCCAAGACCCGACGTGGAAATGATTTTATTGTCCTTTGTTATGAATATCGCTTCCGTGTTGGGCAGACTTTCTATAAGTGCAATGGACTTCTCTATGCCAAGGAGAAAGCATGTGGTGCTGAGTCCGTCTCCATCTACAGATAAGTCTGATATAATGGATATGGCGGACAAAGTGTTTTCTACCGGATAGCCGGTTCTTGGATCAAGTATATGGTGATAGAACTTGCCGTCTGCCGCAGTGAAGCTTCGCTCATAAATGCCTGAGGTGACCACGGATTTTTCCCCCACTGTAACAGCCCCTATGGTCTCGTTTCTGTCGGCGAAAGGCTGCTGAATGCCGACGATCCAGGTTTTAATTTTTGGTTTTTCGCCCACAGTGATGACATTCCCCCCCAGATTGACAATGGCACCCTGAACCTTTTGGGTTTTCAGATAGTCAGCAAGCCGGTCTGCAATATAGCCTTTGGCTATGGCGCCAAAGTCAAGCTGGGCACCTGGCTTCAGAAGGGTTACCGTATTACCCTCTATTTTTATATATTTATACCCTACAGTTTTTAAATCAGCGGCAATAACCGAAGAATCCGGTACCACGTGGTTTGCTCCGGGGAAATCCCAAAGTGCCGTGAGGTTTCCCATTGTAACGTCAAATAATCCATTAGAGACCTCACTGTAATGTATGGACTTATTAAGTATTGCTATGGTGTCGTCAGAAACAGTCACAGGCTGACCACCGGCGTGATTGATCCTATACACGTCACTTCCCTCTATTACAGTGCTGAGCAGATTTTCATAGGTAACGCCCAGGGCAAAAGCTTCATCGATGATCTTAGATGCATTATTGCCATAAACAATAAGGGTACAGTTCGTATTCAGCATGAACTGAGATTTTTTTTCCGGTTTTGCGGGTGCACAGCCGGATAATGCAGTTAGTGACAGTATTATACTGAGTACCAGAAGTGTTTTAAGAATTTTTTTCATTTTATAGAGCTCCTTTAATTAAAATGTGTACCCTTTAATATTGGAAAAATATTTTGGGTATAAAGCTTTAAAACATTTTTTTGTTGGCATTATGTGCATAAAGTAGTATATTAGGTTCATAAACTAAATTTTACTGGACTTTATTTTGATATGCTATATAATTTTATTTTCACCAAATATTTGAGTGTTGATTTTTTTCTGTGCGCATAAGCTTAGACTCCATATTATACATCTTGGGTTTTATAGTCAAGCAGATAGTCATAACGCGAACAATCGCGCTATATATATAATTAAATTAAAACTATACTGATAAAAAAGGTGGTACAAGATGAAAAAGAAGATTGTGGTCCTTGGCGGCGGATATGCCGGCGTACTGACCGCCAAAAATCTGGCAAAGAAGTTTAAAAGAGGTAGTGGCGTTGAGATTTCTCTCATCGATAAAAACCCGTTCCACACCATGCTGACTGAGCTTCACGAAGTGGCAGCCTGTCGCGTTGAGGAAGATAGCATCAAGGTCAGCCTTGAGAAGATTTTCGCACAAAGAAACGTAGATGTCATTCTCGATACCATCGACTCCATAGACTATGAAGGCAAAAAACTGGTTGGAAAAAGTGCCACTTATGATTATGATTATCTGGTAATATCCAGCGGTTCAAAACCTACATTCTTTGGAATCGAAGGAGCGGAGGCCAACACGTATAAACTTTGGTCCTACGAGGATGCTGTCAAGCTCCGTAATCACATGGTCAACATTTTTGCAAATGCTGCCCTTGAACCTGATCAGGCCAAACGCAAAAAGCTCCTTACCTTCTTTGTTGTAGGCGCAGGCTTTACCGGCGTTGAAATTGTAGGGGAACTGGCTGAATGGCTACCGCATATCACAGTAGAATACGAACTTGATCCTGCTGAGGTTTCTATTATCAATGTGGATATGCTGGACAGGGTCGTACCGACTCTTCCTGAAAAGCTGTCTGCTAAAGTGCATAAACGCCTTGAAAAGATGGGCGTTCAGGTCATGCTAAAAAGAAGCGTCGTCAAAATAGGACCGGATTTTATCGAGGTCAAAGATGGCGATGTGCTTAAGAGATACGATGCTACGACAATCATATGGTCGGCCGGCGTCGAAGGTGCAGATATCGCTTTCGCTTCAGGCAAGGCTCTTAATCAGACAGCAGGACGTGGACGCATTCAAACGGATGAATTTCTTCGCGCTGCAGGCAGAGATGATGTTTTTATCGGCGGTGACAATATTTTCTACATCCCCGAAGGTTTTAAAGCTCCGGTTCCTCAGATGGTTGAAAACTGCGAAGCTTCTTCCCATACTATATCAGTCAATATCGCCGCGGCCATAAACGGGCATAAAATGGAAGCTTACAAACCAAAATTCCATGGCGTTATGGTCTGTGTCGGCGGCAGATATGGGGTTGCCCATGTCGGTACAGATAATATGAAATTCGCCCTGCCTTCATTCCTCGCAATGTTCACAAAGCATTTCATCAATATTGTTTATTTTACTCAGCTTCTGGGCTGGAATCGGGTTTATGGCTATGTCTGCCATGAGTTCGCAAAAGTTAAAAATAATCGCAGTTTCCTTGGTGGCCATTTCTCCAATAGAACACCAAACTTTTGGATGGTGCCTCTCCGAGTATTTCTTGGTGGGATTTGGCTCTATGAAGGTATTAAAAAGGTTCTGGAAGGCTGGCTTCAGACGCCAAAACTCGAAGCTTTCTTTGGCGGAGCCAATAAGTTTTATGATAGTATTTTAGGCCCTGCAGCCGGTTACAAAGGTGAAGGCGTCAACGAATCAATTCATAGCATTTTCAGCTTTGTTTATGCCGAAGAAAACGAAGGGGGCGGAGCTGCTGCCGCAGCGGTATCAAACGCTACTTCAGCCGCTTACACTACAGTTGCCTCAACAGCAGGTGCAGCCGCTGATGCCGTCACCGCTGCTTCGACGGCCGTCGGAGCAAAGGTCGGGGATATTCTTATCAATTGGAACATCTTTGGCTTTATTAAAGTGATTTTAGTGAGTGCAACCGATGTCGCCTTTAAGATTCAAGTCAGTTTCGTGGACTGGATCACCAGCAACGTCGTTCTTGCGAGCCCCGGATCCCAGATGTTTTTCCAGATTATGATTGTTGCACTTGAAATCATCATCGGTCTTTCACTCATTGGCGGGTTGTTTACATTCCTGTCAGCCGGTATGTCTCTGGTTCTTCAGATGATGTTTGTCACAACGACAGGACTTTATATGGCCAGCTGGTGGATGTTCTTCGCCGGGATCGCCATGCTCTTTGGCAGCGGAAGCGTTCTGGGTCTGGATTACTATGTATTGCCTTGGCTTAAAAAGAAATGGAAGAATGTTAAGTTCGTCAAGAAATGGTATCTTTATAATGATTAAAAAAGCAGATGTTTTCCTTGCCGCCATTATATTGGTGGCCGGGATTGCATCCAGCATCTTTCTCATCTATGGGGGAGCTGCAGGAGAAACAGTTAAAATTACCGATAATGGCGCCATCTATGGCACCTATGATTTAAACGAAGATCAAATCATCGATGTAAAATCCGACGGGCACTACAACATCGTGGAAATAAAAGCCGGAAAAGTTTTTATAACCGACGCCAGTTGCCCTGATAAATTGTGCATCAGGCAGGGTCCTATCGATAATACCAGCCAGTCTATTGTGTGTTTGCCCAATAAAGTGGTTATTGAGCTGATTGGTCCTGATAGTGGTGGCCCGGATTCCTACTCATCCTGATCCCGGAAGGCAAGGTGTATTTTGGCTAAAAAAGTTTCTATAAGCGGTATTTTTGCCACTCTGGCCTTAATATTTTCTTATATTGAACGACTGATTCCGCTGGATATTGGCGTTCCTGGGGTTAAGCTGGGCTTATCCAATATAATTGTCATTATCGCGCTCTATACTCTTGGCACAAAATATGCCCTTGGCATCAATGTATTTCGCATATTTGTCGGCGGGCTCCTGTTTAGCGGTGTCTTCGGTATCGCCTACAGTCTTGCCGGCGGCCTTCTCAGCTTCGCGGTTATGTACGGGTTAAAGCGTACCCAGCTGTTCAGCATTGTTGGTGTGAGCATGGCAGGCGGTGTTTTTCACAATATTGGCCAAATACTGATGGCCGCTTTGGTTATCTCCAATGTGAAAATAATGCTTTACATGCCAGTTTTGATTATTTCGGGAATGATTACCGGTATTTTGATTGGAATCCTTGCCTTTAATCTGATTAAGCCCCTTAAAAAAATACTTGTTTGGTCCTAAATAGAAAAGGATACTGAAGCAATGGAAGAAAATAAAATTAAATTTGAGCTGGCTCCAGCGTCAATCCGCCGCGAAATAGCCTCTACTCTAAAAAACACCCCGGATAGTCTTGCCGATATGATGGCGCATTTGCTGGATTCTCAAGGCAAGAATATTCGAGGCTGTCTCGCTGCCCTGACTGCCTCCGACGCGGCGCAGATGGTTGGCATTCCGGCAATAAAGTCAGCTGCCGCCATTGAAATCCTGCATCTTGCCAGCCTTATCCATGACGATATTATCGATGATGCGGATACGCGAAGAGGCAAACCCAGCATGCATGCCAAGTTTGGTAAAAAGAACGCGGTCATGGCCGGAGATTATCTCTTTTGCCTTTGCTTTTCCCTGATTTCCGAAGCCTATGCAGAAAGTAACAGTGCTGAATATATTGATCGCATATCTGATTTTTCAAAAGCCATGAGCGCCCTATGCCTGGGAGAAATCAACCAGAGCAGGCACAATTTTGATTTCAGTCTGACCTTAAAGAATTATCTTAAAATCATAGGCGGCAAAACTGCCTCCCTCTTTGCAATCTCCATGTATTCCGGCGCCAGAGCCGGAGGCCTTGACCATCAGCAGTCAAAAATTTACGGCAGAATCGGTGGCTATTTTGGCATCATATTTCAGCTGATCGACGACTGCCTCGATTATGAAAGCGAAGTCGGGGTAGCCCAAAAGCCGGTTGGCAAAGATCTTCGGGAGGGCATCATTACCCTGCCCCTAATCTATGCGCTAAAGAAGGATCCGAGCATAAAGGATATTTTTTCTATGGGTATACCGGATGAAATCCTCTTTGATCAGATGATCAGTCAGGTAAAAACTTTGGGCGGCGTGGATCATACAAAGGCCCTCGCCTATAAGTACTATTTAAAAACCTCCAAA
>JBBRXH010000044.1:0-10688 GCA_038248565.1 Peptostreptococcales bacterium
AGAGATGCTGGATTCCTTTACGGCTTCAGGCTATTTTAAAGTCAAATATACCGCGAACAGCTTCAATGACATCAATAAAGCCATCGATAGCGGAAAAGCAAAGGTGGGCATTGTATTTCCACCAGACTATGCCAGGAGCATCTACCGTGGGGAATCCGCACAAATCCAGATCATCATAGATGCCAGCGACAATATGACCTCCGGACAGGCAAGAGCAATAGCCAGCATGATACCGACTCTGAAGAGCCAGGCTGCGGTTTTAGCTCGTGTACCCGGAGCTGTGACGATGCCCTACGATGCCAGGATAAGGGCCTGGTATAACCCGGACGGCATCACAGCTTTTTATATCGTTCCAGGAATAGTGGCTGTTCTTGTCACTATGACCATGGTGCTGCTGACGTCTGTGGGGATTGTCAGGGAACGTGAGAGAGGTACCCTTGAGCAGCTTATGGTAACACCCTTAAAACCCCTCGAATTGATGATCGGTAAAATCACGCCTTATGTGCTGTTAGGCTATGTTCAGGTCACGGTTGCCCTGATTGTGGCAGTATTCCTATTCGGGGTCCCCATCAAAGGCAGCATCGTTGAATTATATATACTGACCTTATTTTTTATCACGGCCTCTTTGGGCCTTGGTATCACCATTTCCAATTTGGCTAAAACCCAGCTTCAGGCAATGATGATGTCTTTTGTAGTGCTTTTGCCCAGCATCCTGCTATCCGGTTTTATGTTCCCAAGAGAGGCAATGCCGGATATTATTTATTGGATAGGGTATGTGATCCCGGCCACCTATTATCTTGAGATTATTAGAGGTATTATGCTGAAGGGTATCGGTATTTCCTACCTTTGGCCGCAGGTGAGCATGCTCCTTGTTATCTCAATAGTTTTCCTTGGAATTAGTGTGAAAAAATTTAAAAAAACTATTGGCTAAACTATTCAGGATTATTTTACATTGAAAAGGGTACAGCCTCAAAAGACCATACCCTTAATTTGAATCTTAAAATTTATTGTAAGTTTTCGATTATAAAGCCAGCTCCAAGGCGATTTTCATCATATTTGTAAATGTTTTTTCCCGTTCTTCAGACGTCGTCACGGCTTCGGTAATCATGCTGTCGCTCATGGTCAGTATAGTCAGGGCCTTTGCGCCAAGTCTTGCTGCATTCATGTATAAAGCTGCAGCTTCCATTTCAACTGCAAGGACACCCATCTTGGCCCATTTCTTCCAGGATTCCGGATTATCATCGTAGAAAACATCACTGGAAAGTATATTTCCTGCATGGACAGGGATGCCAAGTCGATCGGCAGCGGCCTGAGCTTTTAAAAGCAGACCGAAATCTGCACAGGCAGCGTAGTTCCCTGGAAGCCCATAGTGATGGGCATAATTTGAATTCGTAGAGGCAGCCACGCCAAGGACGATGTCCCGTATGAGGACGTGCTCCTGGAGCGAGCCAGCAGAGCCTACTCTGATGAGATTTTTAACACCGTACTGGGCAATCAGCTCATGGGAATAGATGCCTATTGAAGGCATACCCATACCTGTTCCCTGAACGGAAACCGGTACGCCTTTATAGGTACCGGTATAGCCCAGCATGCCCCGCACCTTGTTATAGCATTTTGGATTATCCAGAAAGTTTTCGGCAATAAATTTTGCTCTGAGCGGATCGCCGGGCAGCAATATGGTTTCAGCGATATCGCCTTTATTCGCTTCAATATGAGGTGTAGCCATAGGTTATCACTCCTTACATTTTAATATAATCTGATTATATCATAGCGGTAAACCCCTTGATAGGATATTTTTACAGGGGAATTCCAATAATTTAAATGACCTTTACTAAAAATATATTTTAAGGTACAATTATTGTAATAATAACGGTTTCATGGTATGCATCACCCTAAAAAGATGCAGATAGTTCAAAATGTTGTTTTGAAAAGGAGATTGAAATGGACAAAGAACTCGCAAAGCGTTATC
Organism: Peptostreptococcales bacterium; assembly: GCA_038248565.1. Classification (GTDB taxonomy): domain Bacteria; phylum Bacillota; class Clostridia; order Peptostreptococcales; family Anaerovoracaceae; genus JBBRXH01. The sequence continues at coordinate 1,970 of JBBRXH010000044.1, forward strand.
ACGAAGTTCGAGAAATATGGGATTTCAAGACGATGCTGAATTCCAGTACGGAACTTTTTGCTGACAGGCCGGCTTATCTCGTTAAAAAGGAGAGAGGCGGAGCTTATAGTGAGATTAATTATAGCAAGGTAAAATCTGACGTGGATGCCATGGGCACCCAGCTGATGCATATGGGCCTTATGAATGAAAAAATTGCCATTATCGGTGAAAACTGTTACGAGTGGGTCATAGCTTATTTTGGCATTGCCAATGGGACTGGCGTTGTTGTTCCTTTGGACAAGGAACTGACCAAGGATGAAATCCATAATCTATTAAGAACTGCTGAATGCAAAGCCATCTTTTATACCAACGATTATAAGGGATATCTCTCTGATTTTCCTATTGAACATAAAATCAATATGGGGACTATGGGTAAAATCCTTTCACCACTGGATACCAATGAACTATCCTGGATGGATATTTTAGAACAGGGTAAAAACCTACTTGCAGGCGGAGATAGAACGTTTATCGATGCCCCGGTGGATCCGGATGAAATGCGCGTCATTTTATTTACTTCCGGGACGACGGACTCGGCTAAGGGTGTCATGCTTAGTCAAAGGAACATTATGAGCGATATCATGGATACCTGCAGAATCGCAGATATTAGACCTGAAGATAGAAGCTTGTCTATTCTGCCCATTCACCATACCTTCGAATCATCCCTTGGCATCATCCTGATGCTTTATCGCGGAGGTTCCGTAGCCTTTTGCGAGGGGCTTAAGTATATCGCAAAGAACATGGTTGAAGCTAAGATCACCATGCTGATCGGCGTACCGCTTATCTTTGAGTCAATCCACGAAAAAATCTGGAAGAATGCCGAAAAGCAAGGCAAGAGTAAGCTGCTGACCAAAGCCATTAAAATTAACAGAACACTCAAGGCGATAGGCCTAGATATGAGCAAAAAGCTGTTTAAAGATATCCATGAGAAATTCGGCGGCAAATTCAGGCTTATCGTTACAGGTGCTGCTGCTATCGATCCTAATGTTTGCAGGGGTTTTGAAGATTTTGGATTCAAAGTCGTTCAAGGATACGGACTCACAGAGTGTTCTCCACTGGTAGCAGGCTGTCCGGACTTCGCCAACACCTACAGAAAAGCCGGTTCGGTTGGCCCCTCTATCGCAAGCGGGGAAATCAGAATCGTTGATAAGGATGAAGATGGCATCGGAGAGATCATATTTAAAGGACCAAATGTCATGCTTGGCTATTACAACAAGCCGGATAAAACAGCAGAAGTTTTAAAAGATGGCTGGTTTTATACCGGAGATTTAGGATTTCTTGATCCTGAAGGATGGCTTTACATTACCGGCAGAAAAAAGAACGTTATTGTAACAAAAACCGGAAAGAATATCTATCCTGAAGAGGTGGAATTCTATATCAACAGAAATAAATATATTGAAGAAAGCCTGGTTCATGGCATTGAGGATGATGATAATGACGATACCACTGTTGCAGCGCAAATCAGGCCTGCCTATGACGTCATTTATGAGGAATTCGGCAAGGAGTTCGACGATGCTTCCATCTATTCTCTCATGAAAAAACTCATTGGCGATATCAACGAAAAACTGCCGATTTATAAGAGGATAAGGAATTTCTCCATCAGAAAAGAAGACTTTGAAAAAACGACTACCAAAAAAATCAAGAGACACAAAAACAAATAAGGAGAAGCGATATGTCCACAGCTCAGTGGGTTATAGAAATGAGGCGCAGGTTCCACCGTTATCCCGAACTGGGTAATCAGGAATTTTCAACGACGGATAGTATCGAACAAGAGCTTAAGGCTATGGGTATTGAGACGATAAGACTTTTGGATACAGGAGTCCTCGGCATCTTAAGAGGGACGAGAAAAACTTCCTCTAAAAACGAGAAGGATAGTCTATCAAAGCCTAGGGTCGTTGCGCTTCGAGCAGATATTGATGCACTAGAGATAAAAGAGGATACCGGTCTGGAGTTCTCTTCTCAAAATATTGGTCTAATGCATGCCTGCGGTCACGACGCCCACATGGCTATATTGCTTGGTACAGCAAAGACTCTCAGCGAGAAAAAAGACGAACTGAATGATGTGGTAAAATTCATCTTTCAACCTGCGGAAGAAAGCACCGGGGGTGCTGAACGTATGATTGCTGCCGGCTGCATGGACGCGCCAAAGGTCGACGAGGTTTTTGGGCTTCACGTTATGCCGAATATCCCAGCAGGCTCTATCGGCATAAAATACGGACGGATGTTCGCCGCATCGGATATGATCACGATTATAGTTCATGGCCTATCCGGCCACGGTGCATTCCCGGACAAAGCAGTAGACGCTGTTGTGGCAGCATCTGCAATCATTACAGCTATTCAGAGTATAATCAGCAGAAATATATCAGCCACCAGTCCCTGCGTTATAACATTCGGAAGTATACACGGTGGTACGACAAACAATGTCATTGCGAATAAAGTTGAGATAAAGGGGACTATTAGGACTCTGGATCAGGAAAGCCGGATTTTTGTCCAGAAAAGAATTGGCGAAATGGTGACCGGCATTGCGACGGCCATGGGCGCCAGCGCAGAGATCATCTATCAGAGAGGCTATAATGCACTGATCAACGATCAGGATGCAGTGAAGAAGATTTATGCTTCTGCCTGCGAAGTTGTGGGAGAGGATAAAATTGTTCATACGCCCGATGCCTACATGGGGGGAGAGGATTTTTCCTTTTACTTAGACCATGCTAAAGGCGCCTTTTTTGGTCTTGGCTGCGGCTATCCGAATCAGGAGAATCCCGGCTTGCATACTACTAATTTTAACCTGGATGAGCGCTGTCTGGATGTTGGTGTGAAAATGCTCTGCAGTTTGGTCAAATAAAAAAAGAGAGGAGACACTTCTCTCTTTTTCTTTATAAATTTTTGTACATTTAACTTATGCACAGAGTGGGACGGGTGAGCTTAGTTTGCTTTGTTGAATCTTTTCGTCAGTCTTGAGACTTTTCTTGAAGCAGCATTTTTATGAATTGTATTCTTTGATGCAGCTTTTTTGAGTTTCTTTTCTGCTAAGATCAGTTTTTCCTTTGCAACAGCTAAATCGCCTTGAGCTAAAGCTTTTTCAAAATTCTTGACTACGGCTTTAAGATGCTCTTTGATTCTTCTGTTCGTTGCTGTTTTCTTAGCAATGACGCCGATTCTTTTCTTTGCTGATTTAATATTTGCCATTATTTTCACCCCACTTTCAGAAAATGTAGCAAGTCAAATTATAAATGAGAATAAGGCAAATAGCAAGCGTAAAAAATTAAAAACCCGAAATAGGCGAAAATCTTGAAAAACCTTTATATGAATGGTATAATTCAAATTCAATGTAATGAACACATCAGATTGCGGAAAAGAGGACTTATGGAATCGAATCAAAAATATGTGAGGAATTTCTCCATCATTGCCCATATAGATCATGGAAAATCCACTTTGGCTGATCGGATCATTGAGACTACCGGCCTGGTTTCCCATAGGGAGATGAAGGAGCAGTATCTCGACAATATGGACCTCGAAAGAGAACGCGGAATCACCATAAAACTCCAGACCACCAGATTGAACTATAAAGCAAAGGATGGCCATGACTATACCTTCAACCTGATCGACACACCCGGACATGTGGATTTTACCTACGAAGTTTCGCGAAGCCTTGCTGCCTGTGAAGGGGCGCTTTTGATCGTAGATGCCACTCAGGGCGTAGAAGCGCAGACTCTTGCGAATGTCTACCTGGCTCTGGACGAAAATCTGGAGATCATACCTGTAATAAATAAAATTGACCTTGCCAGCGCAAGACCCGAAGAAGTAAAGCTTGAGATTGAGGAAATTATAGGCATTGATGCTTCCGAAGCACCGCTTATATCTGCCAAGGAAGGGCTTAATATTGAAGCGGTGCTTGAAGCCATAGTAGAAAAAATACCGCCCCCAAAAGGAGATATCAATGGGAAGCTTAAGGCGTTAATTTTTGATGCCTATTATGATAATTATCGGGGAGTTGTTATTTATACCCGCGTGTTTAACGGTCATATCGCTAAAGGCGATATGATCCTTATGATGAATACTAAAAAGAAATATGAAGTCACCGAGGTCGGCGTCTATTCTCCGGGACCGATTCCCGTGGATATGTTAATGGCCGGTGATGTAGGTTATGTCTGTGCCAGCATTAAACAGGTTGCCGATGCCAGGGTCGGGGACACCATTACTATGGCCTCAAACCCTACAGAACGCGCGCTGCATGGGTATAAGAAGGTTCAGCCTATGGTTTACTGCGGCATCTATCCATCAGAAGGAGAAAAATACGAAAACGTAAAGGATGCCCTGGAAAAGCTCCAGGTCAATGATGCTGCTTTTCATTTCGAACCTGAAACTTCCACAGCCCTGGGCTTCGGATATCGGTGCGGCTTTCTTGGACTTTTGCATATGGAAATCATTGTTGAACGACTTGAGAGAGAATTCGATCTGGGAATCATCACCACATCACCCAGTGTTATCTATAAGGTGGTTATGAATGACAAAAGCGTGCTGATGATTCAAAATCCCAGCAATCTGCCACAGCTTACAGAAATTGACCATATAGAAGAGCCAATAGTAAAGGCAAATATCATGATCCCAAATGATTATGTCGGCAGCATCATGGAAATCTGTCAGGATCGCCGGGGCGTCATGAAGCATATGGAATATATCACCAGCACGCGGGTAGTTTTGCACTATGAAATGCCTCTGAATGAGGTCATTTACGACTTTTTTGATGCTTTAAAATCCAAAACCAGAGGCTATGGATCCTTGGATTATGAATTTCTGCATTATGAAAAATCCAATCTGGTCAAACTCGATATTCTCTTAAATAAAGAGCTGGTGGATGCCTTCTCTATGATCGTCCATGAGTCTAAAGCCTATTCAAGGGGCCGTTTCGTCTGTGAAAAGCTCAAGGATATCATCCCTATGCATCAGTTCGAAGTGCCAATCCAGGCTTCTGTCGGCGCAAAGGTTATCGCCAGGGAAACGGTAAGAGCATTGCGAAAGGACGTTTTAGCCAAGTGCTATGGTGGAGATATCACGCGTAAAAAAAAGCTTCTTGAGAAACAAAAGAAGGGAAAGAAGCGCATGAGACAGTTCGGATCCGTTGAAGTTCCACAGGAGGCATTTACGGCTGTCCTTAAATACGATGACAACAAATAAAACACTGGGATTATATATCCATATCCCATTTTGCGTATCCAAATGCAATTATTGTGATTTTCTTTCCTTTCCTGGGCTTTCACCAAATGATCACGACCGCTATACAGAAAGCCTTCTTCTGGAACTGGACTGGTACAGTGGGGAGCAAACTCTTGCTTCAGGACTTCCAGGCGATAGAAGTGAGTATATAATCGACAGCGTTTTTATCGGCGGCGGAACGCCTTCTTTGATTTCAGAAACTCTGATTGAAAAGATATTAAAACGAGTATCCAGGAATTTCACTTTGGCGAAAGACTGTGAAATAACCATTGAAGCCAATCCCAATACCATCGACAGACGAAAGCTCACAGCTTATAGGGTAATGGGCATAAATAGACTCAGCATCGGGGCACAATCCCTTGATGACGAGCTCCTGGCCTATATGGGGAGACTGCACTCAGCGGAAGAGTTCATAATGAATTTTGAGGAAGCCCGCGCGGCGGGATTTGAAAATATTAATGTCGACCTCATGTTCGGGATTCCGGGACAAACACTGGATAGCTGGGCACATACGCTAAAGGGGGTTATGGCTCTCGAGCCGGAGCACCTATCCTTTTATGGCCTCAAAATTGAAGAGGGAACACCTTTCTATACGATGAGTGAAAACAAGTCGTTAATTGAGTTAAGCGATGATTTGGACAGGCAGATGTACGCTACGGCATTGCAGAAACTCAGCAGCCATAGGCAAAACGGGACTACTGGAACCGCCTACGAGCATTATGAGTTATCCAACGCAGCGATACCCGGCTATGCATGCCGTCATAATCTCAAATACTGGTCTATGTCGGACTATCTCGGCATCGGTCTTGGCGCCCATTCCTATATTGGACAGGAAAGATTCAGTAATACCAAAGATTTAAACAGATACGAAGAGAGTACGCAAAGCAGGGTCGAATGGCGTCACAAAAATAGTATCGATGACGAAATTTCAGAGTATATTTTCACCGGTATGCGAAAAGTAAAGGGAATATCCTTTAAGGATTATGAAATGCGGTTTGGTGAATCAATCTTTAAAAGGTTTGAAAAACAGCTAAATAAACTCATAAAAAGCGGGCTGATCGATTCTACTTCAGGTGGAATCAAGCTGTCATTAAAAGGTATTGATATTTCCAATTACGTCTTATCAGAATTTGTTTAGAGATCTTCTCATGACTCAAGCAGGTTCACCCTGATTAACACCTAAAAAATCTCCAGATTTTATCGAATTATTTTAAAAAGATATTGACAAGCTTTGGCTGCGGTGTTAAATTTAAAACAGGGTTAGCACTCAACAAGATAGAGTGCTAACAAAAAGGATGACGGAAATGGGATTATCTGAAAGAAAATTAAAAATATTGCAGGCGATTATAAGCGATTTTATCGATTCTGCTGAACCGATTGGTTCCAGAACGCTGTCTAAAAAATTAGAAATGGGCATTAGTCCTGCTACGATCAGAAATGAAATGTCGGATCTTGAAGAGATGGGATATTTAACCCATCCTCATACCTCAGCAGGCAGAGTGCCATCGGATAAAGCTTATCGTCTCTATGTCAATTCATTAATGGAAAAGTACGAGCTTCCGGAAAATGAAAAGTTAAAGATAACTGAAAAGCTTACTTCAAAGTTTGATGAATTGGATAAGGTCATAGCCCATGCAGCCGGTATCCTATCGGAATTGACAAATCTTACTTCCTTTGCCATTACACCTAGGCTTGATGAAAACAGGCTTAAATACGTCAATCTTCTGCCGGTGGATGAGAGAACAGTGATATTGATGCTTGTCAGCGAAGCCGGTAAAGTATCCAACACGACACTGAACCTTAGAGCGTCCTATTCTAAAGATAAACTTGAATTTCTTGCAAAAGTTATGACCATGACTTATAAAGGTAAAAGTTTAAGCAATATTCTGACGCTGGATATTATTAAGAGCTTTGAAACTGATATTGAAGCTATGGGAAGACTGGCAGAAAATATTATGCCAAACTTCCTGCATACTTTGGAAAGCATGCTCAATGTAGAACTATATATGGATGGATTGACCAATATTTTCTCCATACCGGAATACAACAATATAGGCCGCGCAAAACTATTCCTCGAAATGATCAACAAGAAGAAGGAATTCACAGACATACTGATTAACAGGGACAGCGGTGTCATTATTACCATAGGTCAGGAAAATGCAGATGAAGTTATGCGGGACTGCAGCCTTATAACTGCAACTTACTGTGTAGATGGCAAATGTGTTGGCAAATTGGGCGTGATTGGTCCTACCAGAATGAATTATGGAGAAGTGACATCCATCATAGAATATATGACAGATAACCTGAGCAATGCCTTCAGGTTAACGGAAGGAGAAAAAGATGAGCAACAAAAAGATGGACGAGAGGGATGAACTCAAGAAAAGAACAGCGAGAAAAGATATTGAAGCAGATATTTTGGATGAAAACGCGGCAACTCATTATTCTCAAACTGATGAGACCATAGAAAACGATGGGAAAGAAGACCCGAGCGACAGCAAGGAGAAACGCCCTGTTCAGGAAAAACAACCGGAGGAGGACCTCAAAATACAATATCTGAGATTAATGGCGGATTACCAGAACTTTAAGAAGAGAACTGAAAAAGAAAAATTGGATATTTATGCCTTTGCCAATGAGAAAATTGCCCGGGAGCTTCTTGAGGTGATGGATAACTTTGAGCGGGCGATGAACCACACGACGGATAGCAGCGATAAGGTTCTTGTGGATGGCATGTCGGCTATCTTCAAACAGCTGAAAGGTGTTCTTGATAAAAACGGCATTGCTGAGCTTACAGCCAACGGACAGGCCTTCGACCCGAACTATCATCATGCTGTATCCACTGAGAATACAGAGGAGTTTAAAAGTGGACATGTGGTAGAAACACTGCAAAAGGGGTATATGCTAAAAGGCAAGGTCATCAGGCCCGCCCTTGTAAAAGTTGCAGAATAGAAAAAGATTAAAACGTTAAATAATAACTATTTAAAATAATTTACAAATGTAAAGGAGATACTAAAATGGGAAAAGTAATAGGTATAGACTTAGGAACAACAAATTCATGTGTAGCCGTTCTTGAAGGCGGTGAACCGGTAGTAATAGCAAATGCGGAAGGCAACAGAACCACACCATCCGTAGTCGCTTTTGCGAAAAATGGAGAAAGACTGGTTGGAGAAACTGCTAAAAGGCAGGCCATAACCAATTCCGACAGAACAATTTCTTCGATTAAAAGAGAAATGGGCACGGATCATAAGAAAGTCATCGATGGCAAGGAATATACGCCACAGGATATTTCTGCAATGATCCTGGGTAAACTAAAAGCGGATGCGGAAGCTTATTTAGGTGAAAAAGTCACAGAAGCAGTCATCACAGTACCTGCATATTTTACTGACAGTCAAAAACAGGCAACAAAAGACGCCGGCAAAATTGCCGGACTGGATGTTAAAAGAATCATCAACGAGCCAACTGCTGCTGCTCT
>JBBRXH010000045.1:0-10600 GCA_038248565.1 Peptostreptococcales bacterium
CGGGTTTTGGACAAAGCAAGCGGTCATATCTGCCAGCCGCTCCTCTTCATTCTTTACTTTCCTTTGTCGCATTTCCAATTACCCTTCAAATTACCTTTATTAATTCACTACAATATATAATCATCAATTACCTGATAACCACTTTCTCCACGTACCCTTCGGCTACGGCGCCGAGGGCCTTCATTTCCTCCTCTGAGTAGGCTGTGAAGGCTTTGTCAGGGCAAAGTATGGCCCCGGGATTGCGAAAGCTCTGAAGGCAGTATTTCTTGGCGCCACTGATGGACGCTAAAAGCGCTATGAGGTCATCCTGGTCCAAATATTCACGGCACACTGTGGTTCTGAATTCATAGTCTACGCCGGCGGTCATGATCAGCGCGATGCTTCTTTCGATGGCAGCGATATCCACTGCTGCACCGACTATCTCGCTGTAACGGCTGAAGGGTCCCTTCACATCCATGGCGATATAGTCCAGCAGGCCTTCGTCAATGAGCTTTGCAAGGACCTCCGGTCTCCCACCGTTGGTATCCAGCTTCACCAGGTAACCGAGGGCTCTGACCTGTCTGATAAAGTCAGGAAGATCCGGGTGGATGGTAGGCTCTCCGCCGGAGATGACCACGCCGTCGAGAAATCTCTTCCGCTTTTTAAGGAAGGCGAAGATCTCCTCATGGTCAATTTCATCACCCTTGCCTAATGCGATGTCCGGGTTGTGGCAATAGCCGCACATAAAGTTACATCCACCGGTGAAGACGACGGTGGATGCAACCTTAGGAAAATCGATGAGTGAAACACTCGTTAACCCCAAAACTTTCATTAGCTTACCTTGGCGTCCGCCATTTCTTTTAAGCCGCCTTCAGCGACCTCCTCATCAGGGATCCTGACTGCGGAGCGCTTGTCGCTATGGGTGCTGTTCTTCTCAGCAAGGCCCAGGCTCACTGCCACTGAGAATTCTTTTCGATCTTTATATTCTTCTTTTTTGCCTTTATTCCAGGCTTGAACAGGTCTATGGAAGCCAACGACTCTGGTCCATACCTCCGCATCCTTGCCACAGGTTGGGCAGATGAACTGCTCGCCGGCCAGGTAGCCGTGGTCGCTGCAGATGGAGAAGGTGGGGGTGACAGTGATATAGGGGATGGCCGTATTTTCCATGATCTTTTTTATAAACAGCTTGCAGGTCTCGATATCGTCGATGCGCTCGCCGATGAAGCCGTGGAGAACGGTGCCCCCGGTGTAGAGGGTCTGCAGCTTTTCCTGTTTCTCGATGGCTTCAAAGATGTCGTCGGTGCAGCCAACGGGCAGCTGGGTCGAATTGGTGTAGTATGGCTCGCTGATGCCCTGGGAGATGATGGTGGGATACAGCTTTTTGTCAAGCCTTGCAAATCTGTAGCTGGTGCCCTCAGCCGGTGAAGCTTCAAGATTCCAAAGGCTGCCGGTCTCTTCCTGAAAGATTCTGATGACCTTATTCATGAATTCCATGACGTCCACGGCAAAGGCGTTGCCTTCTTCAGTGGCGATATCCTTGCCCAGTAGATTCAGGCAGGCTTCGTTCATGCCATTAAGGCCGATGGTGGAGAAATGGTTTTTAAAATATTCTCCGGTGGCATCCTTGACACCCTGAAGATAGAATTTTGAATAAGGGTAAAGGCCGCCGGCCATATATTTCTCCAGCATGATGCGCTTGCAGTCGCAGATCTCTTTGGCATATTCCATCAGCTCTCTGACCCGCTTTTTAAAGTCGCTGACATTGACTGAATTATAGCCGATTCTGGCCATATTCAGGGTCACCACATTGATGGAGCCCGTCAGTGGGTTGGCGCCGAATAGGCCGCCGCCGCGGTGCCTTAGCTCTCTATTGTCCAGTCTGAGTCTGCAGCACATTGAGCGCACGTCCTCAGGCGATAAATCTGAATTGAGGAAATTAGCGAAATACGGGGTGCCGAATTTTCTCGTCATTTCCATGATGCTGTTCACCGTCTCTGATTCCCAGGGGAAATCCTTCGTGATATTGACCGTAGGGATCGGGAAGCTGAAGGCTCTGCCGGCTCCGTCGCCCTCCATCATGACTTCGCAGTAGGCGATATTGAACATATCCATCTCTTTTTGAAATTCGCCATAGGTGCGATCCATCATCTTGCCGCCGATCAGGACGCCCTGATCCTTAAGAGTCGGATGGGGAACGATGTCCATAGTGATATTGGTGAAGGGGGTCTGAAAACCCACCCGAGTAGGTACGTTGAGATTATAGACGAAGCGTTGAACCGCCTTTTTAACCTGTTTAAAATCAAGACCATCATAAGCGATAAATGGCGCCAGATAGGTATCGATACTGGAAACAGCCTGAGCCCCTGCGGACTCTCCCTGAAGTGTGAAAAGCAGATTGGCGATCTGCATGAGGGCGGATTCAAAGTGCTTGGGGGGCTTGGACTCGATCTTGCCCTTGGCGCCTTTGAAGCCATGAATGAGAAATGCTTCAAGATCCCAGCCGCAGCAATAAGGTGCCAGCAGGCCCAGGTCGTGTATATGCAGATCCCCTCTCACGTGGGAATCTCTGATTTCTTTTCGATATATTTTGCTGAGCCAGTACTTTTGGGTGATGCTCTCGACGATATGATTGTTGAGCCCCTGAAGGGAATACCCCATATTGGAGTTCTCGTTGACTCTCCAGTCATCCAGGGAGACGTACTCCTCGATCATCTTCTCCGCATCCATGAACAGATTGTTGATGGTGCGCAGCTCTTCTCTTTTTGAACGGTAAAGAATGTAGGCCTTAGCTGTTTTAGCGTGGCCCTCTTCGATGAGGACCTTTTCTACGATGTCCTGAATGTCTTCTACGGAAGGAATACCGGCGCTGTATGACTCATTTACGATTTCAGATACACAATTTGCCAGGCGCTGGGCCTGCATTTCGTCGGAACCGCCAACTGCGGATGCGGCTGCAAATATAGCATTTCTGATCTTGGCTATGTCGAAATCAACGATTTCGCCATTTCTCTTTTGCACCTTGCTCATACCCATTTTGCACACTCCCTTGTTGATATTTTGCTCATAGTTACAATATATAGTAACCGCCGGAAAACATCAATATCTTTCTAGTCAAGGAATCGTGTTTTTTTTTAAGTAATTAAGCGTAGATAAAAACCTTATCGCCCAGGGCTGTATTGTCCCAAAGGTTCATGATGTCTTCATCGTTTAAAGCGACGCAGCCTGCCGTCCAGTCAAAGGAATTGCCCTTGCCGTGGATACCGATTTGTCCGCCCAGCTGGCTGTCCCAGTCCGGCCTTCTTTTCTCAAGGATGGCTTTTTTGATGATTTCAAGTTCTTCGCTATTTATAATGCCGAGTTCCAGTCCTCTTTCAGCATCCTGAATATTTGGATAGCTGATGCCCAGGAACAGGGTGAATTTGCTCTGCAGATTCTTGGTGCAGATGTAGTACTCACCCTCCGGCGTCCTGCCGTCTCCTGATCTGACTTTAGGTCCCGCTGGCGTAAAGCCCAATCCGGCTTTGAAGGTGTTCTTTAAATTTCCATCCACCCAGAATTCCAGTTTGCGTTCCGCCTTATATAATCTTATTTCTCCAGCCATATGATCAACTCCCTTTTATCTATTAATTTTATATTCAAACTCATCGTCTAGTCTATATAACCTTAATCTTATTTTAAATCAAAAATTGCTTTATACTTCTTCAAATAGCGCAGCAGCGGGTAGCCGATGCCGTAGCAGGCAATCAGCTCGCCAAGTCCCACCCAAAGAATGCAGGCATAGAGCGGCAGTGGCACCCCATAGACCTCAGAAAGCATCCAGCCGATGATCAGGGCGTTGGCCAGCACCGGCGGCAGGGGCACCAGGATCGCGTGTTTTCGAAGGGAGTAGGATCCTATGGCTGCCAGTAGGCTGGCAGAGCTCCCGAGCACAATATCGACAAGGCCATAAGGCCCGATGATGTTTGAAATAAGGCATCCCACGAATAATCCGGGGATAGCTGCCGGTGTAAAAAAGGGCAGTATGGTCAGGGCTTCCGACACCCGGACCTGCATCACGCCGTAGCTGATAGGCAGTAGAATGATGGTCAGTACCGCGTAGACCGCTGCGATGACCGCCGCCTGGATCAGAAATCTGGTGCTGATTATCCTCTTATTATTTTTCATCTTTGTTCCTTTTATATCCATTTTTTTAAACTGCAGCCAAGCAACACTCTATTTGTTTTAGACTGCTGTATAAAAGTAAGATTGGGCGATGATGCCCCCGAGGACCAGCAGCACCATGAGGGTGGCTGCGAAATCCATCCGCTTCAGCTTCATGCCGTTCATCCTGGTTCTGTTGTCTCCGCCGCGGTAGCATCTGGCTTCCATAGCCATGGCCAGGTCCTGGGCGATGCGAAAGGCGCTGATAAATAGCGGTACCAGAAGTGGAATCAGGCTTTTCGCCCGGGTGATGAGATTGCCGCTCTCAAAGTCTGCGCCTCTGGCCATCTGTGCTTTCATAATCTTGTCCGTCTCCTCAAGGAGGGTCGGTATAAATCTCAGCGCAATGGTCATCATCATGGCCAGCTCATGAGCCGGCACGCCGATTTTTTTCAGTGGGTTCAGCAGCTTCTCGATGCCGTCCGTCAGATTAATTGGTTTGGTCGCTAGGGTCAATAAGGACGATCCGATAATCAGGAGTATCAGCCTGCTGCCCATAAAGACGGCTTGATATAAGCCTTCCTGGGTGATCTGAAGGAAGCCCAGGGCGAAGATCACCGTGCCCTTGGTCATGAATATATTGATGCTGAAGGTAAAGATGATGATCAGGATGATGGGCTTCAGACCTTTAAATATAAACTTGGGGGGTATCTTGGCCACAAAAATCGTCACAGCAAGAAAACCTACCGCAATCAGATATCCCCAAAAATTATTGATGATGAATAATTCAATAATGAAGATAAAGGTGGCTATTATTTTGACGCGGGGATCAAGTCTATGGACCCAGGAATTCCCCGGGTAATACTGCCCTAGCGTAATATCCCTAAGCATCTTTTTTGCTCCTTATAAATTTGAGTATTTCCTGCTCGGCTTCAGCGATGGTTAGAACATCATCCGAGACCTGAGCGCCGCATCTTTTGAGTTCTCTCATTAGGTTCATCACCGGGGGCAGTCCAAGGCCGGCCTTCTCAATTAGGTCTGCTTCCTTATAGACTTCTCTCGGGGTGCCGACGAGGGCGATTCTGCCCTGGTCCATGACGATGATTTTATCCGCCAGCTCTGCGATGTCGCCCATGTTATGGGACACCAGGATGACGATATTCTTTTCTCTCTTATGGATGGTTTTGACCATTTCCAGAATGTCTCTATGGGCCTTAGGATCAAGGCCTGCTGTTGGCTCGTCCATGATGAGGACCTCAGGCTTCATGGCGATGACGCCGGCGATGGCGACCCTTCTCTTCTGTCCGCCGGATAGGTCAAAAGGCGAGCGCTCCGCAACTTCGTCATAATCAAGGCCCACAAGCTCGATGGCCTCCCTGACACGTCTATCTGCTTCTTCCTGAGAAAGTCCCAGATTCAGAGGGCCAAAAGCCACATCCTTGTGGACCGTCTCTTCGAAAAGCTGATATTCCGGGTACTGAAAAACCAGGCCGATCCTTCTTCGGATATCCCGCATTTTGATGGCCTTATCCGCGATGTTGACGTCTCCTATGAATATCTTTCCTGACTTTGGCTTTAAAAGTCCGTTGAGGTGCTGGATCAGGGTGGATTTTCCGGAGCCGGTGTGGCCGATGATACCTACAAATTCGTGATCCCCGATATTGAGGCTCACGTCATCCAGGGCCAGGGTCTCATACGGCATGCCCTCGCTATAAATATAAGTCAGGTTTTCTACGATTATTGACATAAATAATTTACCATCTTTTCTATACTGATAATATTCGTTGGCACGGAGATACCGTCAGCTCTGAGCCGGTGGGCCAGTTCAGCAGCCAGTGGCACATCCAGGCCAAAGCTTTTAATCCTGTCGAATTGGGCGAAGACTTCTTCCGGGCTGCCATCCAGCTCCACTTTGCCTTTGTCCATGATGATGACCCGCTCTGCCTGAGCAGCCTCATCCATGAAATGTGTGATGAGGAGGATGGTGATGCCTTCCTTGCTGAGCATGTGAATGATATCCATGACTTCCTTGCGCCCATGGGGGTCCAGCATAGCTGTGGGTTCATCCAGAATAATGCACTCCGGTCTCATGGCGATGACGCCGGCGATAGCAACTCTCTGCTTCTGGCCGCCTGACAGGAGATGGGGCGCTTTCTTTCGCAGGTCGTACATATTGACGGATTCTAAGGATTCGTCCACCCGCCTACGGATTTCAAGAGGCTCAATGCCCAGGTTTTCAGGGCCAAATGCCACGTCATCCTCCACAATAGAGGAGACCAGCTGATTGTCCGGATTCTGAAAGACCATGCCCGCAGTCTGCCTGATATCCCAAAGCTTGCTGTCGTCTCTGGTGTCATACCCGTTGACATAGACGTAGCCGCCGCTGGGCAGCAGCAGGGCATTGATATTCTTGGCCAAGGTAGATTTGCCCGAACCGTTGTGGCCGATGACCGCAGTAAAACTACCCCGCCTGACTTCCAGGCAGACGTCATGCAGCGCGTTTACGGGCTGATTATCTTCATCCCTTTTATAGTCGAACATCAAATGTTCGATTCTGATGATTGGGTCCACTTTTTCCATAGTTTCCATTTATTCCAGTACCTTTTTGCCGGCTTCTGATACCAGCCAGGTGGAGGTATCGAAGAAAATCTTGCTCTGGCTTTCATCGCTATAATCCATGGTATAGTTGACGCTGGATAGGTAGGTCATATATTCGCCAAGCATCCAGCTGGTCACAGCCTTCGGATTGGTATTGACGAACTCCACGTAGGATTTCTTGGCCTCCGCCGAGAACTGGTGAGTCTCATAATCAAAAATCGGCGTATTATTCATGCCCAGAAGCAAGGTGCTGATATAGTTCTCATAGATGAACTTCGCGTCCTCAATGATCAGGGAGTCCTTTTTAAACTGCTGGATATACTGCTCTGTAGCGTAGGCTCTGCTTAGAAGCTCGCTGTAACTGATCACCAGGGCCGCGTCCCGTGCCATAGGATTGTCGGACTCCATCTGCTTGATGGCATATAGGCCGGACAGGTCTTCTGTGATGCTCTTGCCATACTTCTCTAAAAACGCCTTATAGTCGATGACGGGATAGACCATGCCTTCGCTGCTGGCAAACTTGAAACCGCCCTTGATCAGGTCATTATATAAGGCCTTGCCTTCTTCTGTGGTTATTTTAGCGACGTCCAGCTGGCCCGTATCATTGTTCCAGTAAGGGTAAAGATTGCCTATGGCGGTCCAGTCTGCATCAGTGTTTAGGTACTGGATCAGATAGTCCTCATAGGAGACCACCATCTGACTGCCTATGGTGCTGCCGGCTTTGCCGACGTTCTTATCCAGATAGCCGGAAGCGGCTGCAATGGTCTGTGGCGTCGATGCCCCAGTAACCATGGGCGCGAAATCCTTTTGGATTTTTTCTCCATCTGCTCCGCAGCCTATAACGATTGCTGCTATGAGCAGCAGTAAAGCGCCTATTAATCCTAATTTTCTCATATTTTCACCTCGAAATTCTGTGCTTAAACACGATAATGCAGCGAAATGAATTTTTCACTGCATTATATTATACCCTAAAAAGCCCTAAATTAGGTAATTTATCTAGATATCATCAAAAATATTTTAACCTCTGTTGAGTTTATGTCGCTTAAATTTGTCCCCAGTTGCCACTTTCTTGCCAGTAATTTCTTCAAGTTGTTTCCTGGCAACTCCAGCAACCATACCCCCTTGGCGTGCAACTATTTTGTTTTCTTCGAAGGTGTCCGGTTCCTTTTGTTTCGAAATTTCTGTGGTCGAAACTTCGGCAAGAGTATTTAGAGCCAGTTCCATGTTTGTCATGTTATCCCGCAAATTTTCTTTTTTCAAACCTTTGAGATTTTTATACTCCTTCGTACTCAAATCTGACCAGGCTTTTGTAATCTCATCGGTCAAAATTGCATAATGGAAGCCATTTTGTAAACCTCTTCTCTCCCATTCATCTGTAAGCTCTTTCCGAACTTCTATTGTTTTTAACCTTTGATTAATCCACTCTTTTGAATAGCCTTTTCTCAGATATGTTCCAAGGGCTCGTTCTATGGCAAGCTCTGGATCAGCGGTTTCATCTATTCTTTCGCTTCCAACCTTGGCAAGCCACATTTTAAATGGTTCGGCTTTCGGTGATGGTATGGCTTGAATTAGCCTTAATAGATCCTCTGTATCAGCGACATCCGTCATACGCATTTTGCCGTCTGACGCTTTCATTTTCAAACCGTTACAATTTGTAACGGTTTCATTCCCTTCATCACTTAGTCGCTTCTTAAGTACCCGCCAATATACTTGAGGATTTTCACTATCACTAAGAATACCAACAACATCAACAATAAAAGTCATGTATGAATGCTTAAATTATCGACCTTTTCCACCAGTCGCGCCACAAAAAAGGCTATGAGGTTCATGAACCTCATAGCCTTTTTGATTGCGCACCTAACCTCATTTTTGTTAAAAAATATCTGGTAGGTTATAGTCGATTAAACTAATTCCAGAAATACCATCTCAGCGCTGTCGCCCTGTCTAGGTCCAAGCTTAAGAATTCTGGTATATCCGCCGTTTCTTTCAGCATACTTCGGAGCGATGTCTTCAAACAATTTTTTGACTACTGTTTCGTCGTATACATAAGCCAACGCTTGTCTTCTGGCATGCAGGCTACCGCGTTTGCCTAAAGTGATCATCTTTTCTGCAGCTCTTCTGGCTTCCTTGGCGCGCATTTCAGTGGTCGTGATGCGGCCTTCTCTGAGAAGGTCGGTTACGATGTTTCTTAACATGGCGTTTCTATGAGCAGTAGGTCTGCCTAATTTTCTATGTCCCGGCATTGTTGTCCCTCCTTTGCTTCTTAGTCGTCACTCGGTTTAAGTCCGAGGCCTAACTCTTCTAATTTGTGTTTTACTTCGTCCAGAGATTTCTTGCCAAGATTTCTGACCTTCATCATATCATCTTCTGTCTTATGGGTCAGCTCTTCGACGGTGTTGATCCCGGCGCGCTTCAAACAATTAAAGGATCTGACTGAAAGTTCAAGCTCTTCAATGGTCATTTCCAGTGCTTTTTCCTTCTTGTCTTCTTCCTTCTCTACCATGATTTCAACGGAGTCAATGCTTTCTGTCAGGTCGATGAACAGTTTCAGATGCTCCTGCATGATTTTGGCGCCTATGGAGACACCTTCCTCAGGCGTGATGCTGCCGTCTGTCCAAAGCTCCAGGTTTAGCCTGTCATAGTCTGTGACCTGTCCTACCCTGGTGTTTTCAACGGTGAAGTTGACTTTTTTAACCGGGGTATAGATGGAGTCGACAGGGATTACCGATATGGGCATGGACTCGGTTTTATTCTGTTCTGCAGGTGCATAGCCTCTGCCTCTTGCAATGTTGATTTCCATTTCCAGGGTCGCATGGTCCTCCAAAGTGGCTATATGAAGGTCACCGTTAAAGATCTCAAGATCGCTGTCGCCTCTGATATCAGCGGCTGTTACGACTTTCGGTCCGGTTTCCTTGATGTAGACTCTTTTGGTATTCTCGCCTGTGAGTCTTACGGAGAGTCTTTTTAGGTTGAGGATGATTTCTGTGACATCCTCTTTGACTCCCGGAATCGTGGAAAACTCATGTAGGATCCCGTCAATTTTAACTGAAGTCACGGCAGCTCCGGGCAGCGAAGAAAGTAGTATCCTTCTTAGGCTGTTTCCGAGAGTCGTTCCGTAGCCTCTTTCCAGAGGTTCTACGATAAATTTGCCGTAATTCACATCTTCATCGGAAAATATACATTCAATTGTTGGTTTTTCGATTTCTATCATGTAATTCCCTCCTTCCATTCTCTAATTATCATCCTGAGGGTTATAACGAACTCAATTATTTTGAGTATAGCTCGACTATAAGATGTTCTGCCACCGGCGTATCGATATCTTCTCTTCTTGGTATTGTCAGGACTTTTCCCTCAAGCTTGTCAACATCGATAGAGATCCACACTGGAGCGCTGATCGACATTTCCTTGATCTCCTTGAATTTTGGAGAAGAGGTACTTTTTTCCTTGACCTTGATGATATCTCCTTCTTTGACTGTGAATGAAGGAATGTTTTCTCTATGTCCGTTCACCGTGAAGTGACCGTGGAGAACCAGCTGTCTTGCTTCTTTTCTTGATGAAGCAAAGCCCATTCTGAAAACAGTATTATCAAGTCTTGTTTCGAGCATGATGAGCAGGTTTTCACCTGTCTTGCCCTTCTTTTTAGCAGCCTTGTCAAAATAGTTTCTAAACTGGGTTTCCAGTATGCCATAGAAACGTTTTGCCTTTTGTTTTTCTCTAAGCTGATGCCCGTAGTCAGAGAGTTTTTTTCTGCTCTGTCCATGCTGTCCGGGCGCATAATTCTTTTTATCTAATGCACATTTTGTGCTATAGCATCGTTCGCCTTTCAAAAAAAGCTTCTGGCCTTCTCTTCTGCATAATCTGCACGAAGGCCCAATATATCTAG
>JBBRXH010000046.1:0-10595 GCA_038248565.1 Peptostreptococcales bacterium
AGTATCCCCCATATGCCCAGGGTGAACTACCGTACCATCGGAGAGAGAAAAAAGTTTTTCGTGTACCGCGCCGGATAATGCCTCAAATGAAGAGCCGGGAAAATCTGTTCTGCCAATCGATTCGAAAAATAAAGTGTCTCCACTGAACAAATGGTTCTCAATCAAAATTGACATGCCTCCGGGAGAATGCCCTGGTGTATGTATAAAACGTAAAGTCATATGTCCAATCTCAAGGGTATCATTATCCCCTACATAAATGTCTGCATCAAAGGCAATCGGTTTGCCATAAACTTCTTTCGAAAAATTCCTGGATGCGTTGTTAAGCATGTCAGATTCAAGAGTATGGGCAATTATTTTTGCTCCGTATGCCTCCCTATAGTCGAGGACTCCTCCAATATGATCGCTATGTCCATGAGTAAGGATAATATAGTCGACACAATACCCATTGGCATTAATATAGTCGGACAGTCCACTGTTAAGCCCGCCCGGATCTAATATGAAAGCCTTCTTCGTTCCCTCATCCCCTACAAAATAGCAATTAACGGACAAAGGTCCACTCAAAAACTTTTTAATTATCATATAGCCCTCCTGCTTTAAAATGCTCTTTTACTGTCCAAAAGCAGCGTAACTGGTCCATCATTATAGATACAAACCAGCATATCCGCCTGGAATATTCCTTTGGAAACCTTAATGCCCTGATTCATGCATCCTTCTATAACCTGTTCATACAAAATATTTGCCTTTTCAGGCCTTGCTGCTCTTGTAAATCCAGGTCTTCTTCCCTTTCGGCAATCCCCATAAAGCGTAAACTGAGAGATAATCATCAGTTCTCCGCCTACATCTACTAGAGATAGATTCATTTTACTCTCTGCATCTTCAAATAGTCTCAGCTTCGGTATTTTATCAGTCATATAAGCCACGTCAAGCTCAGTATCGTCTTCCTCAATACCAAGAAGTACAACTAAGCCCCGATTAATGTCCCCGACAATTTTGCTGTCAACCGTAACATCAGATTTTATAACACGTTGTAAAACCGCCCGCATGATCATTTCTCCCTGTTAGGTAATAGCTCTATAAACATCTGCAATACCGGGAATTGTTTTGAGCTGCCTGAGCACTTTTTCGATTTGGCTGGTATTTGAAATTGCTACAGTTAGGGTGATGGTAACGATTTTATCTTTGGCGCTTTTCGCCTGAACGCCAGTGATACTGACATCCATATCGTCACAAGTCCTGGAAATATCTGAAAATAAGCCCTTTCGGTCTTCAGCCAAAATATTGATTTCTGTGTCGTAAGACATATTTTCTTTTTGCTTGTCCCATTCAACGTTGATGAATCTTTGTTTTTCCTCTTCCGGAAGGCTTATCATATTGGTACAGTCTTTCCTGTGTACCGAGATACCTCTGCCTTTAGTAATGAAGCCTACTATATCATCCCCGGGAACCGGATTACAGCATTTGGAAAAGCGAATAAGCAAGTTATCGACGCCTTTAACCTTTACGCCGGTTGCGTCCATTTTTTTGACTTTTTTCTTGGTATCGGCCAATTTTTCCAGCTTTTCATCTTTTTGAAGCTCGGCTTTTTTATCTTCCTGATAAAAGGCCAGTAGTGCTAATACAACCTTACCAAGCATAACTCCGCCGTAGCTTATGGATGAGTAAAGATCATCCGAAGAAGCCAGATTGAAAGACTTAGCCGCTTTATTGATCCATTGGTTTTTCAGAATCTGCTGTGGATCATAACCTTTTCTACGGACATATTTTTCAAGCATCTCTCTGCCCTTGTCCACATTCTCAGTTTTATTCTCTTTTTTAAGCCATTGTCTGATTTTATTTCTGGCATTGCTGCTTTTTGCTATTTTAAGCCAGTCGATGCTGGGGCCTTTGCTGTTGGAAGACGTTACGATATCAATAATATTGCCATTTGCCAGCACATAATCGATGGGTACCATTTTACCGTTTACTTTAGCCCCAATACATTTGACGCCGACAGCTGAATGTATTTTAAACGCAAAATCCAAGGGTGTTGACCCAGCGGGCAGCTCAATGACATCGCCTTTAGGTGTAAATACAAAAACCTGATTTGAGAATAGATCTACCTTTAATGTTTCAATAAATTCCTTTGGATCATTTAAATCCTGTTGCCATTCAAGGGTCTGTCTGAGCCAGGCCAGTTTATCTTCATCCTTATCGTAGGCGACTCCTTCTTTATACTTCCAGTGGGCTGCAATGCCATATTCTGCGATGCGATGCATCTCATAAGTTCTTATTTGAATTTCAAAAGGCTCTCCGTTTGATCCGATTACTGTAGTATGAATCGACTGATACCTGTTGGGTTTTGGCATAGCTATATAATCCTTGAATCTTCCAGGTATAGGCTTCCATAAGGTATGAACCACACCAAGAACGGCGTAGCAATCCTGAACGGTATTTACAAGGACCCTGATAGCCGTTAAATCAAATATTTCTTCAAGCTGCTTCTCCTGGTATTTCATTTTGCGATAGATGCTATAGAAATGTTTTGTTCTTCCCGAAATATCGTATTTAATTTCCAACTCGTTGATGCTGGCTTTCAGTTCCTCAATAACGCTATTTATGTTTTCCTGCCTTTCCTGGCGCTTGATTTTGACCTTTTCAACCAGATCGTAGTACGCCTCTGGTTCAAGCTGCTTTAAGGCAATATCTTCAAGCTCGAATTTGAGTTTATAGATGCCCAAACGATTGGCTAAAGGTGCATAAATTTCAAGAGTTTCAATGCATTTCTCCTTGATCTGATCGTCATTCATATAATTGATTGTACGCAGGTTATGAAGTCTGTCTGCCAGTTTAATAATCAGTACACGAATATCCTTCGACATGGCCAGAAACATTTTCCTAAGGTTTTCCGCCTGTCTCTCTTCTTTAGTCTCATAGACCAGAGATCCTAATTTCGTAACGCCATCAACGAGCAAAGCTACCTCTTCGCCGAAATCACGTTTGATATCCTTAGTTGTATAGGGCGTATCTTCCACGGCATCGTGAAGCAAACCAGCAACAATTGTATTTTCATCCATTCCTAAGTCCGCAAGAATTTTTGCGACTTCTATCGGATGTATCAAATACTCTTCGCCTGATTTCCTTAATTGCCCTTCATGCATCTGATCCGCCTTCTTATAGGCTTTTTCAATCAGGGCAATATCAATATTGGGATTGATGGTCAATAAATAGTTTAAAAACTCTTCCATATCCTCAACCAGTCTTAATTTTTAGCAAAAAGGGGTTTCCCCCTTTTTGATTAATTTATATTAAGATAAAAATAATTTAGTATTTTAGTAATGTAAAAATTGTATAACCTGCAAGTTTATCTCTTCCTTTTAAGGCTTCCAGCTCGATGAGCGCTACAATAGCGACAACTACACCACCTAATTGCTCTACAAGATTAATAGCGGATTGAAAGGTTCCGCCGGTAGCCATCAGATCATCTACTATGATAACCTTTTCCCCTGGCTTTATGGCGTCTACATGCATCTCAAGACTGTCGCTCCCATATTCCAGCTCATAATTATATTTAACTGTCTTACAGGGCAATTTACCGGGCTTACGCAAGGGTACAAACCCTTTCTCCATGGCATAGGCCAAGGGCGTGCCCACTATGAACCCTCTGGATTCAGGACCGACAATCAAATCGAACTCGTATTTGGAAATTTCTGCTCTAATTTCATCGACCGCATATTTAAATGCTATGCCATCTTTAAGCAAAGTTGTGATATCTCTAAATAGGATTCCTTTTTCCGGAAAATCCGGAATGTCGCGAATTTTATCCTTCAGATTCATTGCAGATCTCCTTATTTGGATTTATATTTTACTTTTTTGGGTTTCTCTGCGACATATTTTGGTCTTTTTTCCATCAGCATATTGATCTCATACCAAATCGGGCTGGCAACAAATATGGAGGACAAGGTTCCAACAGAAATACCGACAATAAGCGGTAATGTAAATTGCTTGATTGTTTCTCCGCCCAAAACGTATAAGGCGACAATAGAAAGAACTGTAGCAAAAGATGTAGCGATAGAACGCACCAGGCTCTGATTGATACTTTTATCGATCAGATCATCAAGCTTGGTTCTTTTCATGATCTTGAGATTCTCTCTGATTCTATCAAATATTACAATCGTATCATTGATGGAATAACCTAGTATAACCAGAATTGATGCTATAAATGGTGTATTGATGGGTATTTGAAACAAACCATAGATACCGACAAGGATAGCAAGATCATGGGCTAATGCAACAATAGCTGCAATACCGAATTTCCATTCAAATCGTATGGCTATATAAATCAGCATAAAAATGACTGCAATTATTACAGCTCTCACAGCGTTTTGTTTAAGCAATTCTCCAATTGATGGACCAAACTGTTCAGCTGCCAAAACATCAGCATTGGTAGTTCCAAATTTCGCGCCGAGATCCTTGATCAACTGGTTTCGCATAGCACTATCAAGGGACTGTGTTGTTCTGATAATGATTTGTTTGTTGCCTTCTCCGGCAAAGACGATATCTGCGGCAATTTTATTAGCATCCGTTATTTTCTTTACTTCAGAGACAGGAACTTCCTTTTTCATATCGATCTGCATCATGGTGCCCCCGGTAAAATCAATACCGAAATTAAAGCCCTGAAGCAAGCCTCCGCCTATTCCGATCACTATGACAAGTATAGACACTAAATATCCTATTTTTCTGAACTTAATAAAGCTAAAATCCCTCTTAAATTGAAACATTTTTGCTGTCCTCCTTTATGCCAAACCATTTTCTTGTTGCCATGGTTTTATTTTCAGTTATAACGCCAAGGAATGTATGGGTGACAAACAAAGCTGTAATCATACTCGCAATAATACCAATCATAAGTGTAGCTGCAAAGCCCTTAACCGGGCCTGCACCGAACTGATAGAGTACCAGGGCAGCTATAATGGTTGTAGAGTTCGAGTCAATAATAGTTGACATAGCCCTCTTAAATCCCTGATCTGTGGCGACCCTTATAGACTTACCATTAAGTACCTCTTCCTGTATCCTCGCAAAGATGATAACGTTGGCATCGACAGCTATGCCAATTGAAAGAATAATGCCCGCTATACCTGGAAGTGTCAGTACGGCACCCAGGGAAATGATAACCCAAACGACCATCACTATATAGAGCAACAATGCCAGATTCGCTGCGAATCCCATGATTCTATACATCAGCAGCATAAAAATCATGATGCATAAAACGCCAAGTGCTCCGCCAAGAACACTGTTATTAAAGGCATCCAGACCAAGGGTAGGCCCAACGATAGAAGTCTGAACTTCCTTCAGTGTCACTGGTAGCGCACCGCCTCTTATGAGTATGCCCAAGGTAGTCGCTTCCTCCTGAGGGAAGCCGCCGGTACCGGCTGTAATGATTGCCTGACCGTTTGGAATGACTTCTGATACTCTGGGTGCTGAAATGACTTTTCCGTCCAGTACAATCATGATAATATTCCCTTGAACCGTTCCATATTGTGGGGTTGTTGATGTAGGTACCCCGCCGGCAACAATTTTTGCCGTGGCATCCTTAAATGCAGTAGAACCTGCGCCGGTAAATTTTAGCGATACGGCATATCCACCGTTCTGCTGGTCTACTTGCACCCCTGCATCGGATACTTCGCTGCCGTTTAGTACAACAGATCCATCTGCCAGAACAAATTCTAATTGAGCGGTCTGACCGATGGCAGCGATGGCTGCTTCAGCGTCTTTAGCGCCGGGAAGCTCTACCCTGATGCGCTTTTCACCTTCTATAGTAACAATAGGCTCTGAAAGGCCCATTGCATTTACTCTTCGTTCGATGATCTGCTGGGTTTGTGCCATGAGTTTTTTGAGTTCTTCTCCTTTGACATCTGTGACGGCTTCCATGACCACGTAAACTCCGCCTTTAAGGTCAAGGCCCAATTTGAGCTGATCCTTAACAGGTTTGACGCTGCCAATGCCATATAGACTGATAAACCAGCCTACAGCCAGAAGGATGATCAATAAAATTGATAATGCCTTTTTCATATTTTTGTCTCTCCTTAATTGAATTATTTTATAAAAGTTCGGCTTTTATTCCTATAGCACATTCTACTCTCTTTCGTTCCATTTCACAACCTAAAACATAAGGTTTTCTAATATCTCCATTTGCATTAAAGGCGTTGGCATGACAGCCCCCGCTGCAATAAAATTTTGCCCAGCATTTTATGCAGGCTTCCTTATTATAGATATGTGCGGAATTAAAGGTGTCATATAATCTATTATCACTATGGGCTTCATAAAGATTACCGATTAAAAATTGTTTATTGCCTACGAATTGATGGCAGGGATACAAATCCCCTTCTGGAGAAACAGCCATATATTCAGTTCCTGCACCACACCCTTTAAGGCGTTTTAGAATGCAGGGACCCTGATTTAGATCGATTTTGAAATGGAAAAAATCAAAAGCTCTATCATTTTCAGCATAATCCAAATAGATTTCAGATAATTTATCATATTCAGATAAAATCGTGTTTAAATCATCCTCCTGAATGGCAAAAGCGATTGACCGATCCAAAACAACGGGTTCCATGGATACATTCTTAAAACCCTTTTCGACCAAATGCTTCACATCCTCTGAAAAATCAAGGTTTTCTCTTGTAAAGGTGCCTCGAACATAGTAAAGACCTTTTCTTTCCTCTATGAATGCTTGGTAGTTTTTCATTATCAAATCATAAGTGCCTTGACCATTGACAGTTTTTCTCATCTGATCATTCACTGTTGGTCTGCCATCGATGCTCAATATAACATTATCCATATGTTCATTAATGTATTTAATCTTCTTTGAATCAAGCAGCAGACCATTGGTAGTGATTGTAAATCTGATTATTTTATCGTATATTTGTTGTTTGCTCCGGCCATAGTCGACAAGTTGTTTTACGATTTCGAAATTCATTAATGGTTCACCACCAAAAAAGTCTATTTCCAAATTTTTTCTGGTGCCCGAATTTTCAAGCAGAAAGTCAATTGCCCGCTGACCGGTTTCAAGGGACATCAAGGCGCGCTCACCTGCAAAGGCTCCCTGACCACCAAAACAGTATCTGCAGCTCATATTGCAGTCATGGGCCACATGAAGACATAGCGCTTTTACAACAGCATCATTTTTTGCTAGCATATCAGATGAAATATGCGAATCGTCAGTAAAGAGAAGCCCCGCTTTCTTTAGTTCATTGATCTCTTCTATCGCTTCATGTAATTCTGACTTAGGATAGCTGCCCTTGAGCAGGTTTATTACAGAAGCAGCATCATGATCCGTGAAATAATCTAAAACATCATAGGCAATTTTATCGACAACATGTACTGCCCCACTATTGACATCAAGCACAATATAATTATTCCTGAAAGTATATTTATGGATCATAAAGGATTCTCCTTAAACTGATAATGATTCAATTGAATTAAAAAAACAGCAGAAGCTGCTGTTTTGTTTTAAACCTCGGCTACTTTATCTGCGTTTAATGTTTTCGCAGGTCTGGTTTGCTACTGTACAGGAGGTTTTACATGCGGATTGGCATGAAGTTTGACATTCGCCACAACCTGCATTGCAGGCGATTGATTTTAATGTAGGCTTAGCAATCGTCTTGATTTTTTTCATGATGTATCTCCTAAATGTTGTTTTGATAAATTATAAATACAGCTCATTTTATAGTTTTTTATATTTATTGTCAAGGATTTGAACAATCAAACTTAAAAAAAGAAGCCGAAGCTTCTTAATTTTATCATTATTTTGAGTCTTCTTCGGATTGAACCTCAGGTTCTTCCTGCAACGGTTCCGGATCAGTCTGAGTTTCTTTTTTGCTGTCAGCTTTTTTACCCTTAGCAGGCTTTGAAGCGATCTCCTTAACAGGTTCATTGGCTAAGGATTTAGAGACTGCCCATCTCATGATTTCAAATCTGGTTTTATCCGTTCCTACTTCTATGGTAATCTTCTCATCTTTTAACTTGATGATCTTAGCGCAAATACCACCAATAGTGATAATTTCATCTCCAACCTTAAGGCTGTTTCTCATTTGATTAATGGTTTTTTCCCTTTTCTTCTGGGGTCTGATCAGCAGAAAATACATGATAAAAATCAATAAAACTAAAGGCATTAATTGTATTAAGGCTTGTGTACTCATAGTTCATCCTCCTCCTACATTCTAGTTGAAAGTATATAATATTTTTTAATTATTGTAAATCTTTTTTTCTTGCCTTGGTGTATGAATTATGGTAGTATACAAATTGCGACTCAGGTTATGCCGAAGTGGCGGAATTGGCAGACGCACACGACTCAAAATCGTGCGGGTAAACCATGCGGGTTCGAGTCCCGCCTTCGGCACCAATGAAAAAGGAAGTTCATTTTAGTATGTTCTTCCTTTTTTATTTTAATATACTATCATCTTCAGATAATATGCTGTTTCTATTATTTCTAGATTTCTCAATGTATCTAAGCGTTATAAAAGCTAGAGCCGCAAGTAAGCATAGCCCTCCTATCAACAGCCATGATTGCTCGATAGTGCCTCCCATCAGGAACCATCCAATCATCATAGGTCCGATCGCTCTACCCGTCCCTTGAATAATCTCATAAATAGCCTGCAGCCTTGCTCTATGGGATATTGGTGTTCGGTTAGCTATATAGACGCCTGTATTAGTAGCCGATATCACCTCTCCGATCGTCCAGATTATGACGAATATAATGAATGCGCTTAAATTTTTTGTGAAGGCATACATGCCAAATCCTATCATATAGCAAAAGCTGGCCATAACGAGATTAAGGATTGGATTGATATGCTTAGTCAATCCTACGATTATTGGCGTACAAAGCACCACTACAATGCCATTTACCGACATGAGAAGACCAAAATATTTGGCCCCCTGGCCAATTCCAAAGTCCTGGCTTAGCTGCAAAGGCAGTGTAAAACCGGTCTGGGCATAAGCAAATGATAAGACAGAACAAAAAATAACAAACCATAATAAAATAGGCTTTTTAATCAGAATTGAAAAAACGGATCCTTTAACTGCGGCCTCATCTTCACGTCCTGAATTTAGGATTTTTTCATAATCCTCATGGGTAGGTTTTGTATCTGCCACAAACATCAATACTAGCACTATAGCTAATATCCCGCTGAGTGCATCTCCCCAGAATATCCACGCAGTATAATTTTCAAATAATAATCCAGCAATCAGTGGTCCAATAGCAACGCCTATATTCATACCTAGATACATGATTGAAAAAGATTCCTGTCTATTCGTTGGGTCGGTAAGATCCATGAGCATGGCTGAAGAACCTGTTGAGGCTATGCTGTTAAAGAAAAAGGCAGGAATGAGCAAAAATGGGATAAGAATCGAATCCCCAAGAAAACCGCAAGTGAAGAAAATTATATTCGCACACAGAGTAGCGAATATATAGGTGTATTTTC
Organism: Peptostreptococcales bacterium; assembly: GCA_038248565.1. GTDB lineage: Bacteria > Bacillota > Clostridia > Peptostreptococcales > Anaerovoracaceae > JBBRXH01. The sequence continues at coordinate 9,456 of JBBRXH010000046.1, forward strand.
GACTGAAACGGTCTGCAAGCTTTCCGCCTATCATAGCCCCGGGAACATATACAACCGACGCCAGAAATAAAAATATTCCGATATCCTTTTCTGAAAAACCAATTCTGGAACTCAGGAAAAGTGTCAGAAACGGAAAAATAAAAAAGCCTAAACTATTAATTGTTCGAGCGATAAAAAGCACATATATTTGTTTTGGCAAACCCTTATACTGTGTTAAGAATTTCATTCTATCCTCTTTGAATTTTCAAGCAAACTATGGCGCCAAACTAATCATAATTCTTATAAATGTAATTCTAACATACACACCTATAGAATTGCCAGTTTTTATTTATGAATAGCTCGCATGACTGTTAAGTAAAATATAATTTTGACAGCAATAAGATGTTAATGTTATATTTAATACGATATATATAAGTAATAAAATAAACTGGAGGATCAATGATGAGTTATGCTACAATGCTAGACGCGATCATAAAAACCAGCGAGCTTTCCTTAAGACAAATCACAAAGAGATGCTCTGATATCGATATTAAAATCACGCCTTCCTATATTTCTCAATTAAAAAACGGCAGGCTTCCTCCGCCTTCGGAAGATATCTCTCTTGCCCTAGCCAAAGTATGCGGCTCAAAGAATCAGTCTCATTTGGTTTTTCAGGGCTATATGGAAAAGGCTCCCAATCTCGTCAGAGAATATATGCTGGCTTCATCTTCATTGAATAAAATTATGCTGGAGTCACTCTGTAAAACAGCTGGTGTGATTTCTCCGGAATTTAAAAAGTATATTGAAGATCTGGATGTCCTAACGGCCCTTGAGATGTCCTCGAAATTTATTGGCGCCGATAATGAATCCCAAGGATATAATCTTATCAGGGAGATTTCATTATCCACAGGAAATGCCGTCAAGGCAGATGATCATAGTGATATGATCAATTATTTCATACCGGATTCTTCTATGTCTCCAATAATACCCGTACATTCCTATGTCTATGTTTTGCCGACGCGTAAAGATTTGCTTAAAGATAGAGATATAGTTGCTTTCTATCCGCCAAACAGCAAAGCCATAACCTTACGCAGAGTTTTTACAGTTCATGGCAAGCTTTTACTGATCCCCGAGGATAAAACCCATCAGCTGTATTTGTAC
>JBBRXH010000047.1:0-10422 GCA_038248565.1 Peptostreptococcales bacterium
ATTTTGCTCCGGATCCAAAACTTCCAGCAATGCTGAAGCCGGGTCGCCACGATAATCCGTACCAATTTTATCGACTTCATCGAATAGGAAAACTGGGTTATTGGTTCCCGCATCTTTGATAGCGGAAATGATTCTGCCCGGAATAGCCCCGATATAGGTTCTCCTGTGGCCACGGATCTCAGCCTCATCTCTCACCCCGCCAAGGGACATCCTGACAAAACTTCTGTTCAAAGACCGGGCGATGGATTTAGCGATGGAAGTCTTACCCACTCCCGGAGGGCCCACAAGACAAAGGATCGGTCCCTTCATGCTGTTTGAAAGCTGCATAACGGCCAGGAATTCTACTACTCTTTCCTTGACCTTTTCGAGGCCATAGTGGTCTTCATCCAGTATAGTCTGAGCGTGCTTTAGGTCTATACGATCCTTGGACGCTTTATTCCAGGGAAGTGCCAGGATCCATTCCACATAAGTTCTGATCACGCCACCTTCGGCGGATTGGGATTGGATCTTGTTGAGCCGATTGATTTCCTTGGCGATCTTTTCGGATAGTTTTGCGGGCAATCTAAGTTTTTTCAGCTGTTTCAGCCACTCTTCAATTTCATCCTCTATGCCTGCATCCTGACCCAGTTCTTCCTGGATAGCACGCATCTGTTCTTTAAGATAATATTCTCTCTGAACCTTGTTGATCTGTGATTTGACTTTAAAATTAATGTCATTTTCTATATTTAGTATCTCTATTTCCTTGATCAGGATCTGACTCAATATCTCGAGTCTTCTCTCCACATCAAAGGCTTCAAGGATGCGCTGCTTGCTGTCAATCTTAACCTCAAGATGGGAAGTAATGACGTCCGCCAGCCTTCCCGGAGATTCCACGGAGGCAACGGATAAAAACACTTCCGGGGATGTTTTGGGGTTCAGATTGAGATAATCCTCGAAATTACCCATAACCGTACGCATCAGGGCTTCCACCTTAACCGGGTATTCCAGCAGTTCGACCTCAGGGACTTCAGTCACCGTGCACCTGAAATAGGGAATATCAAAGATGATATCATTGATGACCCCCCTGCTGATGCCTTCAACCAGGACGCGAATTGCATCCCCAGGGAGCTTCAGCATCTGTTTGATTTTGGCTATAGTCCCAACTTTAAAGAAATCCTCAAAGGTTGGAAGCTCTGTATCTGGATCCACCTGGGCAGACAGAAAGATCAGCTGATCTGTGATCATGGCTTCTTCCAGGGCGCTGATGGATTTCTCCCTTCCTATGTCAAAGTGTAAAACCATATTAGGAAACACGGTGAGCCCCCGCAGGGGAATCATCGGTATTTGCCTGGTTAGGCTTTTCTCCATATTAGCTTTAGGTTCTGCAGCTTTTTTTACAGTACGCTTTTTCTTTATTTCTTCGCTCACTCTATTCGCCTCCTATGAACAAAAACAAGCGGCCAAAGCCGCCTGTTCTTATGATGCTGATTTCTCACCCTCGGTGAGGCATTCCTTTTCAGATAGCACCAGTGTCGGCCCTGTCTTTTGATCTATGGTCCCTTTCGTAATGATGCACTTTCGTATATCGGTTCTGGAAGGGATTTCGTACATAATATCTGTCATGATATGCTCAAGGATGCTGCGCAGCCCTCTTGCACCTGTCTTCCTTGCAATGGCCTTCTCGGCAACCTCGGCAATGGCGTCATCTTCGATTTCCAGCTCTACACCGTCAATCATAAACAAACGCTTGTATTGCTTAAGCAATGCGTTCTTAGGTTCTTTGATAATGCGAACTAAAGCGTCCTTGCTCAGTTCATCAAGGGTTACCATAACAGGCAGTCTGCCGATGAATTCAGGGATAAGACCATATTTAAGAAGGTCTTCTGCCTGAACCATTTTCAGCAGCTTTGAGCTTTCAGCCTTTGTAGGTTTGCTGTCTGAATTAAATCCGATGGTTTGTTCCCCGATCCTCTTTTGGATGATCTTATCGAGACCATCAAAAGCGCCTCCGCAAATGAAAAGGATATTGGTCGTATCGATCTGCAGAAACTCCTGATGAGGATGTTTTCTTCCGCCCTGTGGCGGCACGCTGGCAACAGTGCCTTCAAGAATCTTCAGCAGTGCCTGCTGAACGCCTTCTCCACTGACATCTCTGGTAATGGAAGGATTTTCACTGCGTCTTGAAATCTTATCGATTTCATCCACGTAAATGATGCCCTTCTGAGCTCTTTCTATATCATAATCTGCAGCTTGGATGAGTTTTAAAAGGATATTTTCTACATCCTCGCCCACATAACCTGCTTCCGTTAAAGCCGTAGCATCTGCGATGGCAAAAGGAACGTGAAGTGTCTTCGCCAGCGTCTGAGCCAGCAAGGTTTTACCCGATCCCGTAGGCCCAATCATGACGATGTTGCTCTTTTGGATCTCCACCTCATCTGCTGCCGCTTCCGTATTGCCGATATCGTTGATACGCTTATAATGGTTATACACCGCTACAGCCAGGGCTTTTTTAGCATCATCCTGGTCTATGACATAATCAGAAAGCTTATCAGCAATGTCTTTTGGCTTTGGAAGGGCAAGGCTTTCAAGGTCTGCCCCGGAACCTGCATCCAGTGCTGCGAATTCCTCTTTAATGATATCCTCGCAGAGTTCTATGCATTCATCGCATATATAAACCCCCGGACCGGCTACGAGTCTTCGTACCTGGTTTTGCGGCTTTCCGCAAAAGGAGCATTTTAATTGTTTTGTCTCATCAAATTTTGCCATTTTAATTCCCCCTGTCAACCTCTCAGGCGCATCGCCTCAGGTTCTATAATTTTTTCTCTATCACTTTGTCAATAATCCCATAGGCGACAGCTTCTTCGGCCGTCATAAAATTATCTCTGTCTGTATCCTTGGCCACCCTATCGATAGACTGTCCTGTGTTCCTGCTCAAAATAAGATTGAGCTTATCCCGCATCTTGATGATCCGGGCTGCATGTATCCTAAGATCTTCTGCCTGACCGCTCATTCCGCCCAGAGGCTGGTGTATCATCACATCAGAATTCGGCAGGGCAAATCTTTTGCCCTTTGCGCCGGAAGACAGCAGAAAAGCGCCCATACTCGCCGCCATGCCTATACAAATCGTCGACACATCCGGTTTAACGAAATTCATGGTGTCATAAATAGCCATACCGGCTGTTATAGAGCCTCCCGGACTGTTGATATAAAGGCTTATATCCTTGTCTGGATCTTCAGCGGCTAAAAACAGAAGCTGAGCAACAATGACACTTGAAGTATAATCATTGACCTCTTCCGTCAGAAATATAATCCTATCCTTAAGCAGTCTGGAATAGATATCATAGGATCTCTCTCCTCTGCTCGACTGTTCAACTACAATTGGAATCAGTGTCATAATGCTCCCCCCTTTAACTTCTTGATACCCTGCACCTATGGTTTCTAACAGTACTATTTTATAATAGCGTTAGCGCTGATGAACTCTACGGCTTTACGCATCTTGAGATCCTGAATCAAATGAACAAAGTTCTCTGCTTTCATAGCCTTTCTGACCTGGTCCGCTTCCATTTTATATTGCAGGGCCATTGCATTAATCTCACTATCCATCTCTTCATCTGAGATTTCAAAATTTTCGGCATCGGCGATAGCTTCAACAAGAAGTCTGGTTTTTACCTTTTTGAAGGCGTCATCCTTTAAGTCAGCTCTGAATCCAGCGGCATCTTTGCCAAGATACTCAAAATACTTTTCAAGATCCAGTCCCTGGTATTTAAGCTGTTGGTCAAACTCCGCCATCATTTCGTCAATTTGGTCCTCGACCATGATGTTTGGTATGTCTACTTCATGCGCATTGTAGATTTTCTCTAAAACAGCATTCTTGTGCTCATATTCTGCCTTTGATGCTGCAGTCTTTTCAAGTTTTGCCCGCGTATCAGTTTTAAGTTCGTCCAAAGTTTCAAATTCGCTGACATCCTTGGCGAACTCGTCATTGATTTCGGGTTCTTCGTTTTCTTTGATCTCATGGACCTTTACCTTGAAGATTGAATCTTTTCCGGCTAAATCTTCCGAATGGTACTCTGTCGGAAAGGTCACCTTAACTTCTACTTCTTCTCCAACCTTGGCGCCGACCAGTTGCTCTTCAAAGCCCGGAATAAAGCTGTCTGACCCTAAAGTCAAGGGCTGTCTTTCTGCAGTTCCGCCATCAAACTGATGATCTCCCACAAATCCAGCGTAATCGATCAGTACGGTATCGCCGTTCTTTGCAGGTCTTTCCACCAGCACAAGCCTTGAATTTCTCTTTTGCAGAGCTTTGAGTTCTTTCTCAATATCTTCCTCTGAAACAACGTGTTCGATCTTGCTGACCTCTACGCCTTTGTAGTCCTTAACCTTAACTTCGGGTGCCACAGTGACGGTTACGATTACAAAAAAATCTCTTCCCTGCTCAAAATCTTCAAAGTCTACAGCAGGCGTATCAATTGGCTTTAGGTCAAGTGATTCGACTGCACCTTTATATGCGCTTGAAAAGAGTGTATTGATGCCATCCTCAATAAAAGTATCTTCACCGTAATGGGTTTCAATGAGCTTTCTGGGGGCCTTGCCTTTTCTGAAACCATCGACGGCATATTTCCCTCTGTTCTTGAGGTAAGCTTCATCTGTTGACTTGGCAAACTCCTCCTGTGTAAACTCCATTTTGAATTTGACGTCATTTTTTTCTCTGCTGATAAAAGTTGCTTTCATTTTATATATCCTCCTAAAAAACTGTGTAGTCGAAATAACTTGCTAAAACATTTATAAGACCAATGGGCGTCCATTGGTCTTTCAATGTAAAACTGCGTGTTTTTAATTATAACTTTTTTGCGGCTAAATGTAAATAGTTTACTGTCCAGTATAAAATATTACCGGGCTTCTGGGCTGAACTTTATAGTTAAAATTTTAGTATTTTAAGCCCTCTGGCATATTTACTCTGGTTTTGAGGAATTAGGTCATACTTTTCTGCAAGGCCGCTGCCAATTTCTCTTATGCTCGCTTCGTCACCGGTGAAAAGCTCAATCTCAAGTTCGCAAATCGCCTCATTCCCAAAATCTGTGACGATCTCACCGATGTCTATGGCTACCTCGCAAATGCTGGTTCCTGTATCAACCTTCATTTTGCTTCTTAGAAAACGTGTCTCAAGCACATTATGCAGTGGCTTACCGTCCAAAATATCGATCATGACCTTGCCTGATTCGCTTTCTTTAAAAATAGCGGGATCCGGCATGATAAAGCAGGCTTCGTCGATAACAGGAACGTTGATTTCTTCTCTGGTGTGGAGACCATTATCACTCTCTCCATTCCACTTCAGCGATGCAACAACGCGTGTTCCTTCCATTCTTACCCGAAAAGCAATATCATTCTTCGCCAGGATTCTGTCCTCCGTATCGAAATAGGCAGCTTTCATATAGACTTTCTCTCTTGAATTTTCCTCAGCTATCAGCAAAAGACTTTGATCCTCCCAAATCCGGTCGGCGGTTTCCTTGCTGTCAATGGTATATTTCATTTCAATTTCCATAATTGCTTCCTTTTTCATTATTTTCTAGTTGAGTTTTTAATGCTCGTTTATAATAACACTAATCCAGCCGATTTTCAACAATACTTTTTCCGACTTTTACGGCCCATCTTTCCCGAATCTTTAGCCCAGTTTTTCGAAAAAACTGTTTCAAATAAGCTTTTAAAGGTATAAAATAAAAACATAAGTCATATTTGCTAAAATAAATAAATGGAGGTAAATGAAATGCTTTGGAGATGTTCAGTTTGCGGCTATACAGTTGAAGGAGACAAATCCCCGGAAAAGTGCCCGAAATGTGGTTCTCCTGAAGAGAAATTTGCAGTACTTGCTGTTGAGGATGCGGATAAAGTTTATGCTGCCAACAGAACAAATGATATTCACATGAAAATTGTAAAAAATGCAGCTATGATCATAGAACTTTGTCAGGAAGGTATTGATATCGATCTGGATCCAGGTTGCCACGCCGTCTTCGAAAACGCCAAGCAGTTCGCCTGGACAATGAAGCAGATGTGCAAGGCTGAAATCGCCGGCCATGTTGCAAAAGGCAAATGGTAAATCATAGTTTATTTTATAGTATAATCGCGAAATAATGGAGGTACAACGATGAATTTAAAAGGTACAAAAACTGAAGCTAACCTAAAGGCTGCATTTGCAGGAGAATCTCAGGCAAGAAACAAGTATACCTATTTTGCTTCTGTGGCAAAAAAGGAAGGTTATGAGCAGATTTCCGATATATTTCTGGAAACCGCAGGTAATGAAATGGAACATGCCAAAATGTGGTTCAAGTATCTCGACGGTATTGGAACTACAGCAGAAAACCTCAAAGGTGCAGCTGCCGGCGAACATTATGAATGGACTGAAATGTATGCGGATTTTGCCAAGGAAGCCAAAGAAGAAGGCTTCAATGAAATCGCAGCGGCATTTTCAAATATTTTAAAAGTCGAAGCTGTCCATGAACAAAGATACTTGGATCTTCTCAAGGCAGTTGAAGATGGAAGCGTATTCAAAAAGCCTGCTGTGACTATTTGGAAATGCAAAAATTGCGGCTATCTGGTTGAAAGCGACAAGGCTCCTGAGCTTTGCGCGGCTTGCAAACATGCAAAAGCCTATTTCGAAATCAGAGCCACAAACTGGTAGTTGGAGATCTTATGCAACAGATCCAGATTGGCCGATTCAGTATTTCCAGAGATTTCTTGCTGTTTCTGATTATCAGCGTCCTTTTGGGTATCGTGTCAGCAGTTGAGAGCACATCGATGGCGAATAGACTCTATGAAGATCTGCATTTCACAATCATGCAAAGATCATTTCTCGAAACACCAAGGGAGCTTCCCGGGCTTTTAACGGTGGTGATCATCGGCCTGCTTAATGGCCTTGGTGATATTAGAATTGCTGCAGTCGCTAACATTATAGGTGGCATTGGGCTGCTTGCTTTTGGTTACGTCCCAGCAGAATTCTCTCTGGTTCTGATCACCTTAATAATCTACAGCACCGGTATGCACATCTATATGCCCCTTACCAGCAGTATCAGCATGAGCTTTGCCGGGGATGACCAATGCGGAAAACGTTTAGGTGAGATACAGGCGCTAGGCAATCTTGCAGTCATTTTAGCCAGCGCTACCCTTTATGCTTTATACCTGTCTTTCAATGTCAGCTATCAAATTGTATTCGGCATCGGCGGGATCGCGATGATCCTTGCCGGTGTCCTTTTTCTGTTTATGAGCGAAAGCCATCAGATAAAAAGCGAAAAACGCTTTGTCATCAAAAAAGAATACAGACTTTATTATCTGCTGTCCATCGTTAACGGCGCGCGCAAACAGCTTACCATAACATTTTTGCCCTGGCTGATTATAGTCACTTTCGGCCAGCCTGTTACAACGATTACCTTTCTATTTCTCATAGTCTGTCTGATCAATGTTTTTTTTAAACCTTTGCTTGGCAGATTCATAGATCATAAGGGGGAACGGCTCACCCTGCAGCTGGAAGCTGTGCTAATGGCCATCGTTTGCCTGGGTGTTGCCTTTGCCAAATCCATTTTCCCCTTCAGCATTGCCCTCGCCATAGTTGGTGTTTGCTATGTTCTTGATAATCTCCTGCTTTCAGGCAGCATGGCCAGGGCTACCTATGTCAGAAGGATTGCGGCTCAGCCCTCGGATGTTTCAAGGACCTTGTCCATGGGCGTCAGCCTCGATCATGTCATCGCCATGTTTATTCCGCTTCTGGCCGGCTATGTCTGGTATTCCAACGGGGCTTCCGGCTATCAATATGTTTTCCTGGGGGGACTGGTTCTCTCGGCATTAAATTTTAGCCTGGCCTCAAAAATTCGTGTACCTAAAACTAAGCCATTATAAACGACAACAGGGACGCTCCGAAACTTACGTTTCTTCACATCCCCATTGATTTTTTTCTCAATTACATCGTTTATTGTTTTTCGAACTGGCTTTTCTCCGCTGAACAAAGAGGGCATACCCAGGATCCTGGAAGATCTTCAAAAGCAGTTCCGGGAGCTACGCCATTATCTGGGTCTCCATCTTCCGGATCGTAGACATAACCACAAACCAAACATACATACTTATCCATCTTTTTTCTCCTTCTTTTTTAAAAAGCTTAGCCAATGATTGAGTTCGGGAATCAGCCTCCGGATATTTTGGGGTAGGCTTTAAGCTCATCCCCTTCTTTAAGTAGTGCTGTCATCAGGACTTTATGGCTATTGATGGCTACAAAACCAAAATTTCTGGCTGTTTTCCAATCAATCCCGATCAGTTTTAAAGCCTCTTCTGCGGTTGTGTTCTCAGGGACATCTATAACTCTTTCCGGTTCTCCGCCAAATTGCTTAATGAGATGCCCTCTTAAGGTTATCGTTACTTTCATTTTTTCACCTGCTTTATTTTACTTTGCCTTTTTCATCTTACTACTAAAATGGGAAACAGGCAATAGTTGACGCCTGGTATTGTTGACGCCTGGTATGTCAAAGACTATGACCAAATATCCTATAACTGGCAGAGTATATTGGCTGGCACCATGCCGTCCTTGCTCCAGCCGAGAACCGAGTAGTACTGATCCAGCATATCCTCGAAAGCTTCCTGAGGAATTTTTTGTCCGGCTGCTGCGCCTGATTTCAAAGCCTCATTAGCCAGTCTCTTTGGCATGGTATCATCTTTTCTGTTGAAGCCTTCTCTTTGGTTGAAGGCTCTTGCGATATTGATGACCCTTTCTGCCACTGCATTCATGTCTGCTTCTGTCCATTCTTTTCCGGTGATCATTGTCATGATTTCCGTCATTCTGTCAAGTCCGAGGGGCCAGAAGTCGCAGAGTACCATGGAGAACTTCACGGCGTTATAGATCGCCAGGTTATAGACCATTTCGCCTTTGCCTTCTGCTGTATAAGGCGGTATCGATGCAGCGAATACTTCTTCATTGGGTGCGTAGGCTCTCATGTGACAGGCACCACGATCGGACACCGCATAGGCTAGTGACATGCCCCAGGATCCGCGAGGCTCGTACTGAGGGTATTCCAGGCCTTTAACATGCATGGCAAAATCTTCTCCGCCGTATTTGGCGGCAAGGGCACGAACACCAAGGGCAAGATCTGCGCCGACACCTTCTCTTTTTGCCATCAGCTTCAGGTATTCGATATATTTCTCTTTGTCTCCGAATCTGATTCCGAAGTCGTGTATGCCTTTTTCCGTCATTTCCATAGCGAAAATGATAGTATCTCCGGCGCTGATGGTATCAAGTCCCACATCATCCGCAACCTGGTTTGCTTTAACTATAGACTCAGGATCGCTGATGCCCGCATTAGGTCCAGCGACGGCTATGCTCTCATACTCAGGTCCTTCGCAGATGGCATCTCCGATTTTGAGGAAATTACCGCAGCCAAGGCCGCAGCTGCCGCAGCCTCTCTTGCCGACTTTATTTGCAAGGAGCACATCACCGTTATACTTCGTCCAGTCTTCATCTGTAGTATCCGAGAAGTTGTTCTTCGGCAGAATTCCACCGTCGTTGCAGGCTTCTAGGAAAGCAGTGGTTCCGCAGTCATAGATAAACATATTATCCTCTGAAACTGTATCCTCACGAAGTATCTGGGTTAAACGGCTCGTAACTTCAACAATTTTATCGACCTTAACACCACCGGTCCCGATAACGACGATCGCTTTGACATTCTTGCTGCCCATAACAGCGCCAATACCGCCTCTTCCAGCCTGCCTGTAATAATCCGAGTTGATGCAGGCCATGGTGACCAGGTTTTCGCCTGCAGGCCCGATGGACAGAACGCTGGCATCATGGCCGTATTTCGCCACCAGTATGCCTTCCACTTCATGGGAGCCTTTGCCCCAAAGCTCTGCAGCATCTTTGAATTCTATTTTGTCATTCTGAATAAGCACATAACCCGGCTTAGACAGTTTGCCTTCAAATATGACCGCATCATAGCCGGCATATTTGATTTTAAGTGCGATATGTCCGCCGATGGAGCAGTCCAGGATCGTTCCTGTCGCAGGAGATTTTGCAGCTACAGCCAGCTTTCCCGAACAAGGCACCGGTGTTCCGGTCAGAGGTCCAGTCATGAGCAGGAGCTTATTGTCCGGTGACAGCGGATCAATACCTGGTTTTAACTCTTCGTACAGATACTTGATCGCAAGGCCTTTACCGCCTATATATTTCTCAGCCCACTCCATATTGAGTGGTTCCATCTTGGTTCCCTTTTTTGTTAAATCAATTCTAAGAACTTTATTCTGATATCCAAACATTTATTTCGCCTCCTTCTCCTCTAATTATTCATATTTTAGTGCGTTATGGGGACAAATCTTCACACAGGAAGGGTCTCCATCGCAGGTATCGCATAAAATCGCTTTTTCATCTCTGATTTTGATGACTTTCTTGGGACATACTTCAGCACATACTCCGCA
>JBBRXH010000048.1:0-10325 GCA_038248565.1 Peptostreptococcales bacterium
CCGCCTATGGCTTCGTCATGAAGTACTTTGAACAGGGGGGAGAGAGTACTACAAAATGGGAAACTGATCGGCTGACACAATGCTGCACCGGCGTTAAACGTACAACTGGCCAGCATCCGGGAGGCATTATGATTGTACCCGAGGATAAGGAAATTTACGACTTTTGTCCAATCCAGTATCCGGCAAATGATTCGACATCCGGAATAATTACCACACATTTTGATTATCATTCCATCAGTGGCAGATTGCTTAAACTTGATATATTAGGCCATGATGTACCGACGATGATCAAAATGCTTCAGGATTTGACAGACGTTGATCCACTGAAGGTTCCGTTAAGGGATCAGAAAGTGAACAGCATTTTTAATGGCATTGAAGGAATAGGGATTCAGATAAAAAACTACAGATATAATCATGGAAGCTTTGGAATACCAGAGTTTGGAACTAAATTTGTCAGACAGATGCTGGATGCGACGAACCCTTCCAGCTTTTCAGACCTTGTCAGAATATCAGGATTATCTCATGGTACAAATGTTTGGATTAACAATGCTCAGGAGCTGATTTTGGGCGGGACCGCAGTGCTTCAGGAAGTCATATCAACACGGGATGATATCATGAATTACCTGATCGATAAGGGGCTGCCTAACATAACGGCTTTTAAAATCATGGAAAATGTCAGAAAGGGAAAAGGGGTCAGTGATGAGGAAGCAGCTGAAATGCTGCAGTGCAATGTGCCTAAATGGTATATAGAGTCCTGCAGGCGTATCGAGTATATGTTCCCTAAAGCCCATGCGGTAGCCTACGTCATGATGTCCTATAGGATAGCCTACTATAAGGTTTATCATCCTCTGGAATTCTATGCAGTAATATTCTCGATGAGAATCAGTGAATTTGATTCGGAAACTATACTCCAGGGTGTCCTTGCCATTGAGAAGCAGATTTCCTTTATAGAACAGCTTGGGAAAACAGCCACTAAAAAGCAGGAGGATGAACTTATTGTATTAGAGTTAGCCTATGAGATGTATGCCCGCGGCTTTTCATTCAAACCGTCTAAGATTGGTGTTTCTGATGCAAAATACTTCAAGGTGGCGGATGGGCAGCTGCTGATGCCGATTATGGCATTGCCGGGTCTTGGTGAAAATGCGGCGCTGGCGATTGCCAAAGAATTTGAGAAAGGTGCATTTTTATCCGTCGATGATTTAAAAAACAGGACGAAAATAAATAAAACAGCTGTAGCAGCCCTTCAAAATCATGGTGTACTCACTGAGCTTCCTTTATCTGACCAGTTAACGTTATGGTAATTCTATACCCTTATGTATGAATAATTGCAATTCATTTGGAACAGCAAAATGGTCGAAATAATCTTAAAAAAATGTTGCAAATAATCCTATATCATGGTATATTTTACTAAACAAACGCAATACAAAAGATGTTAGCGAAGAGTGGGCAAACCCACTCTTTAATTTTTAGTCACTTTTCAAACAGGCATTAAGGGGAGCAAACTATGGGTAAAAAAAAGATTACAGAGCTTATTCCTGAACTCATTGGGCCATTTCTAAAAGAAAATGACTATGAAATTTTCAATATTGAGTATGTCAAAGAAGGTAAAGACTGGATTTTAAGGCTTTATATCGACAAAACAAGCCTGGAAGGGGAAACCCCTTTAGGCATAGGAATCGATGACTGTGAAAAAGTCAGCAGATTCATCAGTGACAGACTCGACGAACTGGACCCTATAGAGAGAAATTATTATTTGGAAGTATCCTCGCCCGGGATTGACCGCCCTTTACTCAGAGATACTGACTATGTAAAGTACCGGGGAAGAATGGTCGATGTTTTTCTTTATAAACCCCTCGACGGGCAGAAAATGATTTCAGGGCAACTGGAAGGCCTGAAGGAAGATAAAATATTACTTATAATTAATCAAAATACAACTATGGAAATACCGAGAGATAAAGTTGCAAAAACTAAACTCACCGTTATTTTTTAAGGAGGAGATCAGTCAGATATGAGCAAAGAATTTTTAAGAGCAGTTGAACAGCTCGAAAAGGAAAAAGAGATTTCAAAGGAACTTCTGATGGAAGCCATTGAATCCGCATTGGTTTCAGCTTACAAAAAGAACTATGGCACAGCCCATAACGTCCGGGTGGATATCGATGAAGAAACCGGTGAATTCGATGTATTTATGCAAAGAGTTGTCGTTGATGAAGTCCACGATAAGTACGCCGACATCTCTCTTTCAGAAGCAAGGGAGATTGACAAGGATTATATTCTGGGCGATATAGTAGAAAAAAGAGTTACGCCAAAGGACTTTGGCAGAATTGCTGCGCAAACGGCAAAACAGGTCGTCGTTCAGAGAATCCGAGAGGCTGAAAGGGGAATGATTTATGATGATTTCTCCAGCAGACAGAGCGAACTGGCGACAGGCATTATACAAAGGACAAGCAATGATACTATATTCATCAACATGGGAAAAACTGAGGGAATTTTAGCTCATACCGAGCAGGTAAAGGGCGAGAAATACACCATGAACAGCAGGCTCAAGGTCTATATCATGGATGTCAAAAAAACGACTAAGGGACCACAGGTTTATCTGTCCAGGTCTCACCCGGGACTTGTAAAACGTCTTTTTGAACTTGAAGTGCCAGAAATTCACGATGGCATCGTAGAAATCAAGAGTATTTCAAGAGAGGCCGGCTCAAGGACCAAACTTGCGGTGTTCACCAACGATCCCAACGTGGATGCTGTCGGCGCCTGTGTAGGTTATCGCGGGAATAGAGTGCAAAATATTGTGGATGAACTTTTTGGAGAAAAAATTGATATCATCAATTGGAGCGCTAATCCAGCCGAACTCATCCATAGCGCTCTTAGCCCAGCGAAGGTTGAGAAGGTTATCCTGCATGAAGCCGATAAATCGGCTACAGTTGTAGTTCCAGACTATCAGCTCTCCTTAGCTATAGGCAAGGAGGGACAAAACGTTCGCCTTGCTGCGAAACTTTGCGGCTGGAAAATAGACATAAAAAGCCATACACAATTTTTCCCTGATGGAGAACCTGAAGATGATGCATTGCAAAATGAAAGCGTCGACGAGACATTAGTGGCTTTGCCAGAAGAAATTAAAATCGAAGAGATTGAAATTCCTAAAAAACCAGCTAAAAAGGTAAAGGCAAAAAAGTCAGAGCCGGCAGAGGAGATTGTGCCTGAGCCTGTTTCAGTAGTTGCTCCCAAAAAGACCAGAGCGAAGAAAGTCATCGCGAAGTAAGCGATAAAGGTGGTGTTTTCATGAAGGACAAGAAAATTCCCATGAGGAAATGCGTGGGCTGCATGATATCTAAACCCAAGCGGGAACTTATTCGCATTGTGGCAGACAAAAACGGCACAATAGCCATCGATTTAAAAGGTAAAGCTGCAGGTAGGGGTGTGTATTTGTGCTTAAACAAGGAGTGTTTTGGACAGGCTCGGAAGAAAAGGGCTATAAGGCGAAGTCTGGAAATCGAAATATCCGAAGAAAGGTTGAATCAGCTATTTGAGGAGTTGAGCTTATATGAGAAAGAAAATTCATAGTTATCTGGGTTTTGCCAAACGTTCGGGCAATATCATTGCAGGGTATAATTCCTGCGAATTTGCAATCATGAGAAAAAAAATAAAGCTGCTCATACTAACAGAAGATATTGCTGAAGGAACCAAGAAAAAATTCAGAAAACTGGCAGCGGATAACCATATACCATTTTTTATTTACGGGACATCGGATGAAGTGCCTCAATATACAGGGAATGAAGGTAAAGGTATTTTCGGCATAACGGATAAAAACTTTGCCAGAGTTATAGAAAAGGAAATATTAGACGAACTGAATGAAGCTGAAAAATTAAAAAATACTGATGAGTCAAAGGAAGAAAAAGATATGAATGATATTAAGTAGTAAAATAGGAGGTGTTTGTATTGACTAATACAAAAAGAGTATACGAAATAGCTAAAGATCTGTCAAAAAGCAACAAGGAAATGGTGGACATTATTACGGCTATGGGCATTGAAATAAGAAGCCACATGAGCGTTTTATCCGAAGAAGAGATTAAGAAAATCATAAAACAGGTTGCACCCAAAAAAGAAGAAGCTAAAAAAGAGGGTAAGGATGGTGCAGCAAAAGAAGCAGCTGCACCGGTTAAGAAGCCAACAAAATCTGCCAGCAGAACAAAGCAGATTGTTAGAAAAGATTTTAGAGATAAGGCAAAAGCTGCTGAAAAGGAGATTGAAGAGTCCGGCATTCAACTACCGAAAGCAATCGTGATTAACGTTCCGATTACAGTAGCCGGATTTGCCGACCAAATAAGTAAATCGGCCAGTGATATCATCATGAAACTTATGAGACTCGGGATAATGGCCAATATCAATCAGACTATTGATGAAGAGACAGTCGTGGTTTTAGCTGAAGACCTGGGTGTCAATATTGAAATCGGCCGCGTGTACGAAGATGTCGTAGAAGAGGGGCTTGATCTACACGAGGATAAAGAGGAAGACTTAAAGCCAAGATCTCCGATTATAACAGTTATGGGACATGTCGATCACGGTAAAACTTCATTGTTGGATTCTATAAGAAAAACAAATATTACTGCCACTGAATCCGGAGGAATAACACAGCATATAGGCGCCTCTGAAGTTTATGTAGGCGATAAGAAAATCGTGTTTCTCGATACACCGGGGCATGAAGCCTTTACGGCTATGAGAGCCAGGGGAGCCCATGTCACAGATATAGCTGTGCTTGTAGTTGCTGCAGATGACAGTGTTAAGCCACAAACCATTGAGGCAATCAGCCACGCTAAAGCGGCCAATGTCCCTGTAATAGTAGCTATCAATAAGATAGATAAACCGGGGGCAGATATCACAAAAGTTAAGCAGGACCTTACGGATCAGGGCGTTCTCATTGAGGAATGGGGTGGTGATACCATCTGCGTGCCGGTTTCCGCCAAAACCCGTGAAGGTATTGATACGCTATTGGAAATGATTTTGCTTCAGGCTGAAATTCTAGAGCTGAAAGCAAATCCACATAGAGCGGCCAGTGGAACGGTAATCGAAGCCAGACTCGATAAGGCTAAAGGTCCGGTAACGACGCTGCTTGTTCTTAACGGCAGTATGCATATAGGAATGGCCGTCGTTGCAGGAACTACCAGCGGAAAAATAAGAGCCATGAATAATTTTAAAGGGATGCCGATAAAAAAAGCAGGCCCTGCTACGGCTGTGGAAATTTTGGGACTAAATGATGTACCGGAAGCAGGCGATGAATTCCACATCGTTAAAGATGAGAAAATGGCCAGAGATATCGCAGGAAAACGGCAGATAAAAGTAAGAGAAGAGAGCATGGCAAAAAATGCCAGTGTTACTTTGCAGGAATTGTTTGATAAAATACAGGTAGGAGAAATCAAAGAGTTGAACCTGATTATTAAAGGAGATGTGCAGGGCTCCGTAGGAGCGCTTATCCAATCTCTCGAAAAGCTGACCAACGAAAATGTTAAGGTTAAGATCATCCATTCCGGGGTAGGAACAGTTACGGAGTCGGATATTATGCTGGCCCTAACTTCAAAAGCTATCATAATCGGTTTTAATGTCAGACCAAATACCGCTATGCAGCAAATGGCCGATCGTGAAAATATTGAAATCAGGAATTATCGCGTTATTTATGAAGTAATCAATGATATTGAAGCTGCAATGCGTGGCATGCTTGATCCGATATTTAAAGAAGTTGTATTCGGAAAAGTTGAAGTTAGGAGTACATTCAAAGTTCCGGGAGCTGGTATAATAGCAGGCGCTTATGTTTTAGAAGGGAAAATCCAGAGAAACGCAAGCATCAGAGTGGTTCGGGATGGTATAGTTGTTCACGAGGGCAAGGTTTCATCATTAAAGAGATTTAAGGATGATGCAAGAGAAGTTTTATCAGGATTTGAATGCGGTATAGGAATCGAGAACTTTAACGACCTAAAAGAAGGCGATATCATAGAAGCCTTCAAAATGGAAGAAATCATAAGAAAATAGGTGAATTTAATGGGTAAGAATTACCGCTCAGGTAGAATCGGTGAAGAAATAAGAAAAATAATCAGTGAAATGCTGCATAGAGAACTGAAAGACCCGAGGCTGCTGGCAGGGCTGGTCAGCATAACTACAGTAGAAGTGACCAATGATCACAGTTATGCGACGATTTTCATCACTTTCGTAGCGCATAACCTTAAAGAAGAGGATAAGGATGAACAGAAGAAAGAGGTCCTGGCGGCATTTAACAGCGCAAAAGGTTTTATACGTCGGGAAATTGGCAAAGACCTTGAACTGCGACACGTCCCGGAACTGATTTTTAAATTTGATACTTCCTTTGAATATGGCAGGCACATGGATGAAATAATGAACAATCTATAGTCCTATAAGGAGCAAAATGAAACACAAGCAATCTTTTGAAACTATTATTCATGAAATAAATCAGGCAAAGAGTATATTGATTTATACCCACGTACTCATGGATGGAGATACGCTGGGTTCAGCTGTCGCCTTATGTAAGGCATTGCGCTATTTGGATAAAACGGCATATATTCTTATAGAAGACGCCATACCGGAGTATCTGAGTTTTCTGGATTCCGATCTTTGCACCTTCGATTGTGATGTGATACATGAGCCTGATTTGTCGGTAGCAGTTGACTGCACCGATATTGAAAGATTTGAAAAGCGCAAAGAGAAGTTTTTACAGGGGAAAATAAAAATTTGTATTGACCACCATCATACCAGTGGATATTTTGCTGATTTTAATTATGTTGATGAGCATTCCGCTTCCACGGGAGAGCTCATCTACAAACTGCTGAAACAAATGGCTATTCCCATAGATCATCAGATGGCAGAGGCCCTTTATGTCGCTATAACTACAGATACCGGTAATTTTCAATACTCAAATACAACGGCTGAATCCCATAGGACCACTGCGGAGCTTTTTGAAATAGGCATAAATCTTGGCAAAATAAGCGTGGAACTCTATCAGAATGTCAGACCGGAGAAGCTTAAGCTAACTGGAGAAATACTGAAGACCCTTGAAATGTACTGTGATGACAAAGTCGCATTAGCCTTCGTTACACAAAAGGTTTTAAAAGAAACCAATTCGACGATTGAGGAGAGTGAAGGCATAGTTGAAACGCTGCGCAGCATACGCGGAGTTGAAATTTCAGTGTTTATGAAAGAAATCAGTGCGGTGGAAACCAAAGTTGGTATGCGGGCAAAAAGCTATGCGAATGTCGCTGTTATCATGCAAAAGTTTGGCGGTGGAGGGCATATCAAAGCAGCCGGTTGCACAATCAATGCTTCTCTTGAAGAATCAAAAGCCTTAGTTGTTCAAGAGGTGAAAAAATATTTCGATGAATGGAATACTTAATATATTAAAACCTGCCGGCATGACATCCCATGATGCGGTTGGCGCGATCAGAAAAATCCTGGGGATTAAAAGAGTGGGCCATACAGGCACACTTGATCCAATGGCTGTAGGTGTGCTGCCAATTTGCATAAACAGCGCAACCAGAATGATCGAATATCTCGATATGGATTATAAAAAATATCGCTGTGAAATGAAGCTTGGCATTGAAACCGACACACAAGATATCTGGGGTAAGGTCACAAAGACCTCTCCGGTAAATGTATCCGTTGATGATATTGCAGCAGTTTTTAAGCAGTTCATCGGTGATGTTCTTCAGACGCCCCCCAATTATTCTGCAGTACGGGTCAATGGTAGAAGGTTATACGACTATGCCAGGAATGGGTTAGAGGTAGAGGTTAAGTCAAGGTGGATACATATTAGGAGCTTGACTATTATCTCCATTGATCTGGAACAAAATCTTATTCTTTTTGATGTAGAATCTTCAAAAGGAACTTATGTCAGAACGATCTGTGTGGAAGTCGGAAAAAAGCTAGGATGCGGAGCGACAATGAGTTTCCTGGTAAGGACCGCCAGCGGTAAATTCTTACTGGAGGAAGCCCTGACTTTTGAGGAAATCATAGAAATGCAGCAACAGGGAGTATTGGAGAACAAGCTTCTCCCGCTGGATTTTCCCTTGAATAAATTCCCCGGTTTGTGGGTAAAAGAAGGCCATCGCGCAAAATCATTTATTCAAGGAGGACCCTTAGATAGCGATGAAGTGTTCTTAACAGAAGAAGATAAAACCATAACAGAGGACCAGATTTATAAAGTGTACTATGATAGCCGTTTTATTGCCATGGCAAAATACAATCCGGAAAGCGGTAAAATAATTTCTGAGAAAGTATTTTGTCAGGAAATATAATGCGTTAGAGCTAAAGTCTCAAAAAGGAGCAGCCCCTATGAAGGTATATAAATCTCTTGAAGATATTAAAGAAATCGGAGAAACCGTAGTTGCGCTGGGTAATTTCGATGGCGTTCATAAAGGTCATCAGGAGGTCATCAAGAGAACGGTAAAAAGTGCAAAAGCTGCGGGTCTTAAGAGCGCTGTATTTACATTTTCCAATCATCCGCGTAATGTGATTGCCGGTGAACAAATCATTAAAGATATCCTTTCCTGGGAAGATAAGGTAACGATAATCAGATCCTTTGGCATCGATTATTTAATCTCTGTTCCATTTGATGACAAAATGCTCAATATGGAACCAGAAGATTTTATTATGGATATTCTGGTTGGCAAGATAAACATGAAGGAAGCTTATTGTGGGTTTAATTATCAGTTTGGTCACTCGGCAAAGGGTAATGTTGAATTACTCATAAAATTAGGCCTTCGGGAAAACTTTGGCATCCATGTTTTAGAACCTATTAAAATTGATAATACTATTGTCAGCAGCTCTCTTATGCGTGCATTAATTTCTGAGGGCAGAGTCGAAGAAATCGAAAAATTCCTGGGCAGATGCTATTCAATTGGCGGAAGGGTCGTTACCGGCAATAGGATAGGCCGCACTATTGGATTTCCGACTTCAAATATTATCTTGGATGAAGGTATGGTCACACCTGCAAATGGCGTGTATGTAACTTATTGTCTCTATAATAATTTTAGATATAAAGGAATCACCAATGTCGGCATCAAGCCAACGATCGGAGATAATATTCATACGATAGAAACGCACATTTTCGATTTTGATTACGATCTGTACGGGAAAGAGATACGGGTAGAGTTTTTGACGAAGCTTAGAGACGAGATGAAATTTACAAACATTCAGGAACTGGCAAGGCAAATAGCCCTTGATTCTGCTTCAGCTAAGGAATTCCACAAATAATTATGTAGGTTTGTCAAACATATGTTACACCATCGACCAAGTAATCCATGAGGACAGTTAGCGGAGATTTCCAGCCAAGAGGCCTCATTGGGAAGCGGTTATACTTACGATTGTGTATGTAAAGCTGTCTTTTAAAGTCGCCAAAAGAGAAAAAAGTTCTTATAGCATAAAAGTATTCGTTATCCTTTCGGTGAGAGCGTTCAACCTTGCCATTATGCCTAGGAGTAAAGGGCTTAATCTTACGGTGCTCGATACCCCGGATAGCTAATTGTTTTTCGAACAGGGTGAGTTTGGTATTGAGACTTTTACCGAAGCGGTTAGTGAACTCAAAGCCGTTATCGGTCTGGACACATTCGACATTAAATTTAAACGCCGAAAGCATATGTTCAAGGAACATCGTTGAGCTGTAGGTACTGGCCTCTTTGAAGGCCTCGAGATAGCGGATCCTGGAGAACTCATCTATGGCCGTATACTGGTAAAACTTTTCACCCTTTGCCTCATTGACCAGGCAGGAGGCAGGCACATGTTTAACATCAATTTGAACCCGCTGCCCCGGATAAGTCATCTGTTCATACGGTTTCGCAACATACTTGGGATTCTTTGGCTTTACTGCCATGATTCCATTACGCCTTAGAACTCTATAAAGTCCAGCGATTGTTCGGGTATACCCCCGTTGGCAGAGTTTGACCCAGAAGACAACGAGACCTACATGAACATTGCGCTTTCGCATATCATTGATCAGCTTCAGCTCAGCCTCAGTGTGCTGATTTGGATGGTAAAACGGCCTTCTGGAGCGTTCCCTAAGGGACTCAATAGTTCCGTCATAACGGCGTACCCAGCGATAGATATACTGCCTGTTAGTCCGGTACCTGATTGCAGCCTTTGTAACACCAAATTTGAGGGCGAATTTTACTAATGATAGACGATATTTCATATCCTGTGTTATACTTGCCATACGGAAAGCCTCCTTCTTTGTGAAAAGATTGGTTGTGGTAAATTAACCTTAACACAATTGGAAGTTTTCCGTTTCAATTTTTGGACTGGTGTAACACATGTATTGTAATCCTACA
>JBBRXH010000049.1:0-10278 GCA_038248565.1 Peptostreptococcales bacterium
GATGCATCCGTTGGATTACCGGCTTAAGTATACCGGAAAGGTCAGCAGCAGAGAAATTTTAGCAGAATATACGCTGCAAAAGCCGGAAGAAATCATCGGGGTGCTCAAAAAGCAGATGAAAGAGGTCTATAGTGCTTTTGACAGATCGGCAAAACCGACCATCAGCATTGTAGAAATAGACATGCAAAAAATAGCCGCAGGCAAGCACCAAAAGGCGAAAAGCTTTGACTTTATTCCGAAATGCCGAATGGAAGTCGTCGCCAAATATACGGATCAAATCATTCGTGCAGCCAGAGATCTGGATATTAAGGAGATCCGCGTCATTACCCTACCGGAGAACGTTAGCTTTTCTGCCATCGATAAGCTGTCGGCAGCCGGAATCAGGGTGATTATTTGCGTAGTCGGAAACGATAAGGATAAGACGGATTTCAGGTATAAAATGACTGAAGAAGGCATGCGTAAGATCAGAAAGAAATTTGAAGACAGAACAGAAATTTTAGTAGAGGCGGTTGCTCCGGAGGTTCTGGAAGAAAAAACCAACTACATGTGGGATTCCTCGGTGATGATCCCTTATATATTAAGCCAAAGCCTTTCAAATCAGGAAAAACTCATGAATTTCAACAGTATTGTCGATGATACAGATGAACTGTTGGAAATAAAGGGCAAACCCGGAATCATGACTGCCGGCCTGATCAAAAAGCCTGCCTACTTTGCCTATAAAATGCTGTCTGATTTAGAGGGAGACATTATTCTGAGCGGCTCCAATTATAGGATTTCTTCCTTATCCCAAAAGAAGGAAGGCTTTGAAGGACTGCGTATTCTGCTCTATCATAACGATGAGCGGGTCAGCACCATGGTGGAGGGCCAATACCCGCTGTCGGAGGTTATGGAGGCGGTCTATCAGTTCAAGAATTCTCTGGAAATAGTACTCAAGATAACCGGAATTTCAGGATCCTATAAAATTAGAAGATACAAATACACCAATGAGAACAGCGTACTTTTATTCAATGCCAAGCTTGGATTCCCGGGGAATCTGACCAGAGGTGAGGAGCAGATGTGCAGATGGGGCTCCAGTCCTCAGGTGGATTTTTCTATAACCCATATTTCCGAGGCCCTGAATCTGCAGGCTTATTTATCAGGATTTGGCGCTGAGATGATTATGCTGGATAAAATTTAGTAATAACAGCAAACAAGTATTTTTTTTCAGCAAACCCATTGTTGTATGTTTGACTTTCAAATTGTAGTATTAGTTAAAGAGTGCTGTAATTCCAGCATTCTGATAGATTAACACCATCCTCTCAGGATGGAAAATTTGGAGGAAAAACAATGAAACTTTTATTAATTGGAGTAGGCGGAGTAGGCCAATCGGCCGCTATGCTGATTAAACATGCAGGAAAAGACGGAGACTGGCTGGAGAAAATGGTTCTCTCAGATTACGATCTGGGCAGAGCACAGGAAGTAGCAAAACTCTGTAACGATCCAAGATTTGTCGCAGAAAAAATAAATGCCAGAGAAGCCCAAACCATCAAAGACCTGGTAAAAAAACACGATATAGACTTTATCATGAATGCGGTAGAGCCAGAGTTCAACGAAAACATATTTGATACAGCCTTTGAACTTGGTGTCGGTTACATCGACTGTGCCATGACTCTGTCCAAGAGACATCCGGAAAAGCCTTATGAATTAACCCATATAAAGCTTGGAGATTATCAGTTTGCAAAGCAGAAGGAATGGGAAAAGAAGGGTTGCATGGCAATCGTCGGTTCCGGTGTTGAACCCGGTGTCGCAGACGTTTTTGCAAAATATGCCGCCAAGCATCTGTTCGACGAAATCGATGAAGTGAATGTAAGAGACGGAGATAACTATGTTGTGCCCGGCCAGGATATCGCTTTTGGCTTTTCAATCTGGACGACCATCGAAGAATGCCTAAACCCTCCCATCATATGGGAAAAGGGCAAAGGCTGGTTTACCACAGAATCCTTCTCGGAGCCTGAAATATTTGATTTCCCGGGCGGAATCGGTCCTGTCGAAGTCATAAACGTAGAACATGAAGAAGTGATCTTAGTGCCCAGAGTCATCGATTGCAACAGAGTAACCTTTAAATACGGTGTACCTAAAGAGTTTAGAGATATGCTTAAGAACCTTGAAGCCTTAGGTATGGATAGTGCCGACAGAAAGATAAAAGTCGGAAACAGCGAAATCAGTCCTCGTGACTTCCTGGCAAGAGTAGCGCCAAGCCCTCTGGAAACAGCCAAAATTATGATTGGACAAGGCTGCGCAGGTACTTGGGTCACAGGGAAAAAAGACGGACTCAATAGATCAGCCTACCTCTATTCAGTAGCCGACAACCAGACCTGCCTGGCAAAATACGGCACAAACTCCGTTGTAGCCCAGACAGCGCTTGGACCTGTTATCATGCTTGAACTGGTGGCTAAGGGCCTTTGGAACATTCCCGGCGTACATGGTCCTGAATCTTTTGAACCCGATGTATTCGTTGAAAGAATGGGTAAATATGGCTTCCCTGCTGGACTTCAGGAAAAGGATTCCGAATACAACAGAAAGCTGGAAGAAAGCAGACTGCTGGATCCAATGAAGAAATAAAAAGTAGTGCAAAAAGAAGAGGAGGCATAGCTTGTCCCCTCTTCTTTTTGTTTACAAAGGGCGAGTTCTCATGTACTATTTACTAAAGGCAAGGAGGTGCGAAAGTGAAACATGTTTTATCGGTATTAGTTGATAATCATCCGGGAGTTCTGAGAAGAGTATCGGGACTTTTCGGCAGGAGAGGGTATAATATTGATTCTTTGGTGGTTAGCGCCACAGAGAATGAAGAAATTTCCAGAATGACGATCGTGGTCTACGGAGATGAAACCGTCATCGATCAGGTAATCAGGCAACTTGAAAAGCTCATCGACGTCATCAGCGTAGATGATGTCACACACAAGGAAACCGTCAGCAAGCAGTTGCTCCTGATTAAAATCAAGGCGGATATTCATAATAGGATAGATATCATCACCTTGGCTGAGGCATTTAACGCAAGGGTTGAGGATATCGCTGCGGAATTTGTCATTATTGAGGCCACAGATGAAATCAATCGCATCGCCAATATCATAGAAACTTTCAAACCCTATGGCATCCTTGAATTGGTAAAAACCGGTACCGTTGCCATGACCAGATAATGAGGTGATATTTTGGATTATCATATCGATCAGGAAAAACTTGACGCCCATATAAACAAGGCGTCATTTTATTATGATATTGCAGGACTGGCAGTTGGCATTGGCACTGGAAGTCAGGGCCTTGCCTATTCCCACGCAGCAGGCTATAAAAACTGCGAGACTTTGGAAAAAATGACCACAGATACGATATTTCATATGGCTTCTGTGACAAAGCTTTTTACCGGCACCGCAATCTTAAAGCTGGTGGAAAAGGGACAACTTGATCTGGATCGGCCCATGGCAACCTATCTGCCTTGGTTTAAACCGGAGGATCCACGCTATAAACATATAACAACAAGACATCTTTTAAACCACACTTCGGGGCTTCCGGACTGCAGCGACTACCATTGGGATCAGCCGGAGACCGGGGATGATGCTTTGAAGTCTTATATAGAAAGCGATGAAGTAGCGAAGGCTCATTTGCTTTGGCACCCGGCTTTAGGCAAATTTTCCTACAGCAATATCGGCTACGAAATATTAGGTGCTATCATAGCAGAAGTATCAGCCATGAGTTTTGAAACCTTCGTGGACGTTGAGATTTTAAGCCCACTTGAGATGAAGGATTCTACTTTGCTGACATTTAGCAGGGATATGAAAAAAGTGGCCAGCCCTCATTATAAGGACCAGGCCAACCACATTACCACTTATGAAGTATTTCCCTATAATCGGGCTCACGCGCCCAGCTCCACCCTAACTTCAAATCTTTTGGATCTTAGTAAATGGGCTGTGGCCAATCTGCAAAAGCGCGCACTTAAGGCATCGACATATGATGATGCATGGCGCAGCTACGCAAGTGTTCCCAACAACGGAGAAAACATTTGCCTGAGCTGGTTTGCCCGGGAGCAGAGAGGCTATAGACTTCTCGGCCATGAAGGCACGGATGATGGTTTTCGCTCAAGCTTTTGGCTGTGCCCGCAGCGGGACCTGTTTATCATGGTCAATGCCAATATGACGGGGGCACCGGTGAAGAAAATCAGCAAGCAGCTTTTTGATATTATGCTGGGTTTTGAGCCTAAACTCTGAAGATCATTTGCCTTCAAAGGTTTCTGCGATATCCCGCATCAGATCTGAAATAGGCAGATGCTGTGGGCACTTCTCTTCACAGGCTCTGCAGCCTGTGCAGGCGGAGGGACGATTTTTAACAGGAATAAACATATTAAAATCATTGATAATTTTCGGATTTTGACCGTATAAAAACCATTCGTTATAGTAGTTAAGCAGGCTGGGTATTGGAAGCCTGGCAGGGCAGGGCAAACAGTATTGGCAAGAGGTGCAGGAGACTTTGGTAAGCCTGTTATATTCATCGGAAACCCGCTCTATCAGTGCTATTTCACCTTCTGTCAGCGAATCAGGTTTGGCATCACCAAGAATAGCCAGATTTTCATCAACCTGAGCCATAGTTGTCATGCCGCTTAAAATAGTGAGGACCTGGGGAAAGTTGGAGACCCATTTCAAAGCCCATTCAGCAGGGCTTCTTTTTATTTCTGCACCAGACCACATTTTAGAAATACTTTCGGGAAGTGCATCGGTGAGCTTTCCACCTTTAAGGGGCTCCATCACGATAACGGGAATGCCTTTTTCGCCCGCATAGTTTAACCCGGCTACGCCGGCCTGAACCTTGATGTCCATGTAATTGAGCTGAATCTGGCAAAAGTCCCAGGCATAAGCATCGATGGCAGTTTTAAAAACGGGGAGTTCGTCATGAAAAGAGAATCCTATAAAGCGTATTTTCCCCTCTGCCTTCTTTCTTTCCAGAAAACCAAAAATATTAAACTTTAGAGCTCTGGCCCAGATAGCCTCGTTCACATTATGCACCAGATACATATCAATATAATCAACATCCAGCCGTTTCAGCTGCTCGTTAAAGATCTCTTCCATGTCCGCTTCTGTCTTAGCCATCCATACCGGCATTTTATCTGCTAATAAAACCTTTTCCCGATAGCCGTCCTTTAGGGCTTTGCCTGTGACCACTTCGCTGTTCCCACCATGGTACATATAAGCTGTATCCACATAGTTCACACCATGATCGATAGCATAGCGAATCATTTTTATTGCCTCGGCCTCATCGATATCAGATGAGTTGCCGTCAAAGACCGGAAGGCGCATGGTACCGAAGCCAAGCAGAGAAATATCCTTATTGGCGGGTGCAAAATTTCTGTGATCCATTCTAAAAACCTCCATAAAACTAAACTCAAAAATAGTCTAACATATTTTGAAACCTTATAGTATAATTTTAGAAATAGAAATTAGCCGTCCCTATTAAAAAGGAGTATCAAAATGAGAAGAAGCGACAGAGAAATTACAGACAGGTCCGAAATCGAGAAAATCCTGGAGAACGCTTTCGTCTGCCACCTTGGACTTGCCGATGGAGATCAGCCCTATGTTGTCCCCATGAATTTTGCCTATAAAGACGGCAGCATCTACCTGCATTGCGCTTCCAGCGGAAGAAGGCTAGACGTGATTCGCAGCAATAACAAGGTCTGCTTTCAGGTTGAACTGACACCGGGAACCATCATAGAAAACGGAGACCAGCCCTGTGACTGGGGAACTGCATTCCGAAGCGTCATCGGCTTTGGCAAGGCAGAAATACTGGAAACGACGGAAGACAAGTTAATGGCACTGACCGTATTTATGGGGAGATTCTCAGGCAATAAATTCAGCTTCCCTGAGAGTGAAGTTGCTGCAACCACTGTAATCAGGATCGCCATTGATGAGATGACGGGCAAGGCGGCCAACCAATAAAGGCATAATCAAAAGGTACAGTTTTTTACTCGGAAACTCAGGCGCGACCCGGCTTCGCCTTTATGGTATGTCGCGATGGTTTCCTCATCAAAAAACTGTACTTTTTTTCTTTGCCCATTAAAGCTTGATGCAAGTGAATAAAGTTCAAACATTCGATGAGAAAACTATCGCTACATATTTCTCTGTGCCGAAGGCACGTAGCGTTAGGTTTTTGAATGAATGTTTGCGCTCTAATCGTAGGCACGTAAAGCTGGATATCCGATTGAAGGCATTTAAAACATTTTAGTTGACGTTTTTAACGAACTATGTTCTAATCAGTTTAATTAAATAGTGATAAAAGACGGTTGGGTGATTATGCTTAAATCCATAATTTCACTCAAGAGATTTAGCTTTTGGGGTGGGGAGCTCGTTATGAACGAGTTCACCACTTTTTTGTTTAACTCGTTTAAAGATTGACATCATTAAAGGAGGATCAACTTAATGACACCGGAAAATAATCTGTTCATTTTATCTATCGCTATCTTCGGCCTGGTCTATGTTTTTATAATCTGGGATAAGTTCGACAGGGCTGTAGTCGCTATGAGTGGCGCTGTTCTCATGATTTTGCTCAGAGTGGTGAATCAGGAAGAGGCCTTTGGGGCAATCGACTTCAATACTATAGGACTCCTAATTGCTATGATGGTCATCGTTATGATCATGCGTCATACCGGTATTTTCGAATATATGGCGGTATACATTGTAAAAAGATCAAAGGCTGAACCATTCAAGCTTATGATTCTCATGGTTCTTACTACAGGAGTACTCTCGGCACTGCTGGACAATGTCACCACTATCCTGCTTATGCTCCCTGTGCTGCTCTCCGTCACTAACGATTTGAAGCTAAATCCCGTTCCCTTCATCATAGCAGCAATTTTTGGATCAAATGTCGGGGGAACGGCAACCCTGATCGGCGACCCGCCAAATATTATGATCGGCAGTCAGACCGGTTTGAACTTTATGGATTTTCTCCTCAATGATGCTCCAATTGCAATACCTTTACTACTATTGACAGCGTTTCTATTTGCAATCATCTTCAAAAAATACCTTATTGCCGATGAAGAGGATAAAGCTAAAGTAATGGCGCTTGATCCAAAAGACTGCATCAAGGATGCCGTCCTTCTTAAAAAATGCCTTATCGTGTTTGGATTTGTCATCATTGGCTTCCTGCTTCATGGCGTGCTGCATTTTGAATCGGGCACCATCGCCATAACGGGTGCAGTGGTTTTGCTGGCCATATCAGGTATAAATTCAGAAGAAGCTTTCCTCAATGTGGAATGGAAGACCATCTTCTTCTTCACCGGATTGTTCATTCTGGTAGGGGGAATTGAAGCTACTGGAGTCATTTCAATGCTTGCGGAGTCCGTTATCGCGATGACTCAGGGGGATCTCTTTATGACTACCATGGCAATTCTTTGGATTTCTGCTATAGCATCAGCATTTATCGATAATATTCCTTTTGTCGCCACTATGATTCCATTGATCATGCAGATGGGAACTATGACAGATATGAATATCATGCCTCTATGGTGGGCCTTGTCACTTGGTGCCTGCCTGGGTGGCAACGGAACGATCATCGGTGCCAGTGCCAATGTCGTCGCCATCGGCATAGCAGAGCGGGAAGGTTATCGCATCACCTTCGGGAGTTATTTTAAAATTGCTTTTCCGATGATGCTGCTCACGATGGCTATCTGTACGGTATACGTCATCTTCGTTTATCTGATTTAGGTTTTTATTTAGGTTGGAGAATTCTCCTTCGGTACTGATTCGGGGTGCAGCCGACCAGCTTTTTAAAAACCTTGGTGAAATAACTCTGCTCCTCGAAACCGGTCTGAAGGGAGATGTCAAGCAGGCTGAGACTGCTGGTTATGAGCAGATCCTTGCTTCTTTTGATCCGGACGTCATTCAAATAGTCCGTGAAATTAGCGCCCATTTCTCTTTTGAAATGCATGGATAAGTATGAAGGATTGATATGAAGGCTTTCCGCCAGCCGCTTTAAGGATACTTTGTTCATATAATTGGCGTGAATATACTGGACAGACTGGCCAATCAGCTTGGAATTTCCCAGGTAAAGGTCCTCAAAGACATTCTGAGAAAAATGCAGGACCAGTTCTGCTGTGCGCAGGCGAAGGTCCTGCACGCTTTCGGCCCCGTTGATTGAATTGATATAATTGAAATCTTTTTCAAAAACCTGCTGGAGAGATGCTCCGCCTTCCACCGCTGCGCGGGATAAGACGGCGCAGACCTCCAGCATTGTTGTTTTTACCAGGTCGAGATTACCGGCTTCAATGAGCAGGACTTCGTTAAGTAAGGTCTGCATAAGCTCCTGAGCCCTCTGAGCTTCGCCGCTCTTGACCTTTTGCATCAGTTCCTTTTCAAGTGGGTAGGGATAGAGCAGGGAGAGATGCTTCTTTTTAAGGCTAAGCACATCTTCGCCGATCCTCGCCTGCTCTTTATAATTTCTGTTGATTCTGCTATAATCCTCATTCAAAATTATTTTTGACATGATACAACCATTGAGAATGCTTGCCATATGGGCCACCTCTATCGGCGAGATCACTTTCATGTTCTTTAAAAACAATGTGAGCTTTGGGATTTTATCCGGCAATTCGTGAAGGCGATTTATGTTATAGATATTTTCTATCATGCTTTCACTGATTTTTCCCATGGCGATAGGTCCTGCAAAGAAATAACCGGTGATTTTGCCGCCTATAATAAGCGATATGGCGATCTTGGTAAAACCGGCGCGGCAGATAAAAACATAGGGCTCCCCGAGAGTTTCTGCAATCTTAGCTGCTGATCTCAGGTTTTCAGTACAGACGCTTTTTTCTGATAAATAAAGGTCTGATATCTGACAAAGTTTGCTTTCTGCCTTCCATTCCCATGCAAGTTCTCCACTGCGATTAAAAAACGTCACAGGAATTCCTGAAATAGCACAAAAAGCATCAACCACTTCGACTATTTGGTCTGAAAGGCCTAGTGGAAAGGTGGCTCTTTTCGGGGTCTCTTTTGTAAAGTTCATTTGTAGGATCTCCTATATTAAAGTATAAAAATAATACCCTCTATTTTGCTTATATTACCATTACACCCATAAAATTGCAAGAAAACCCCTGGAATAGTCAATCAAATTACCAAAACAACACGAATGATTGGTATATTTGCATTAAAGATTAGACTATTATGTTAGATGGAGGATTGTAGAAAATTGTCCAAAACAGCTAAAAAAATTAAACGGCCGTAAATCTTAAAAGCAGAGTTACGGCGGTAAAAGGAGGTCAAGGAATATGGGAAAGGAACTACTTCTAAAAACGCTAAGACATGAACAAACGACGGAAATACCCTGGGTGCCTTTCGCCGGGGTCCATGCGGGCAAGCTAAAAGGCTATAACGCCAGTGAAGTGCTGAAGGATGCAGACAAGCTGTTCGCATCGCTTATGGAGGTGAAGAAACTCTACGCACCGGATGGTATGCCTATCGTATTCGACCTTCAGGTTGAGGCTGAGATTCTGGGCTGCGAGCTCCTGTGGGCTGATTTTAATCCCCCATCAGTCAAGTCACATCCGCATGCCGGAGAAAAGACCCTGCCATGCAATTGCAAGATCCCCACAGCAGATTCCGGCAGAATCCCCATGATCACCGATGTTATGAGACGCATGAAAGCCGCCGTTGGTGATGAAGTCGCCTTGTATGGACTGATTTGCGGACCTTTCACCTTAGCTTCCCATCTTCGGGGCAGTGAAATTTTCATGGACATGATCAAGGACCAGGCTTATGTGAAAAGTCTCGTCGAGTTCTGCGCCGAGGTCTGCATCAAAATGACCGACTATTATACCGAAGCGGGCATGGATGTCATCGCGGTGGTAGATCCTCTGGTCAGCCAGATTTCTCCAAAGCATTTTGAAGCCATGCTTTCGGATTCCTTTAGAGCGGTCTTCGATTATATCAGAAGCAAAGGCGTCTATTCCTCCTTCTTTGTCTGCGGCAATGCAACCAGACAAATCAGGGTGATGTGCGACACCAGTCCGGACAGCATCGCTGTGGATGAAAATGTCAATCTCCATGATGCCAAGTCGATCACCGATGAGTACAATATAACCATCGAGGGAAATATCCCGCTGACGACCACCATGCTCCACGGCAATCAGCAGGATAATATGAAGGGCGTTATCGATCTTATTGACAGCCTGGATCATCACAACCTCATCATCAGCCCGGGCTGCGATATGCCTTATGATATTCCGCTGGAAAATACCATCGCAGCGGCTCAGGCCGTTAAGAGACCAGA